>NZ_JBNNWE010000051.1:0-43503 GCF_050280905.1 Pseudomonas sp. NPDC086278 | reverse complement strand
GGCAGGCCTACGAATTGGTGGGCCACAAGTGGTTCTGTTCGGCCCCGATGTGCGATGCCTTTCTCACGCTCGCGCAGACCGACAAGGGATAGCGTTACGCTACCCGTGAGGGTGGCTACCTGCGCATCCTCAAGTGCGGTTTCCGCACTGGCGACAACGCGCCTATGGCGTACGTCGAGTTGGTTGATCGTCCTGCTGGCGGTGAAGCTGTATCCGCTGAGTAAGACGTCAGTCTGAAACGAAAAACCGGGCCTAGTGCCCGGTTTTTTGTGTCTGTAAGACACGCGCTGTTCATACAAGCTTCCCTGTAATTGATGCCGTCATGATGCGAGCGGGATTGTTGGTAGTATTTTTCTATTGATCTCTGAAAGTTAATGAATTTGTAGCCTTCCTGATCAATGGTCGATACTCCGTCCCACGCCGATTAGCCGGCAGTTCAAAAACTGACAGAGGAAGAAGATCGCATGAGCCAAAACAAAACGCTTACGACCGCCAGTGGCGCTCCTGTCGCCGACAACCAGAATTCACGCTCCGCAGGTCCTCGTGGCCCGTTGTTGCTCGACGATTTTCATCTGATCGAGAAGCTTGCCCACTTCAACCGTGAAAACATCCCTGAGCGTCGTGTGCATGCCAAAGGCTCGGGTGCTTACGGCACGTTTACCGTGACCCGCGACATCACCGAATACACCAGCGCCAAGCTCTTCGAGTCCGTCGGCAAGCAAACCCCAACCTTTCTGCGGTTTTCCACCGTAGGCGGCGAGCGCGGTTCGGCTGATACCGAACGCGACCCTCGAGGTTTCGCTCTCAAGTTTTATACCGAAGAAGGTAACTGGGACATCGTTGGCAACAACACCCCGGTGTTCTTCATTCGCGATCCGCTGAAATTCCCTGACTTTATCCACACCCAAAAGCGCCTGCCGCAAAGCAACCTGAAAAGCGCACAGATGATGTGGGACTTCTGGTCGCACTCTCCAGAAGCGCTGCACCAGGTCACCATCCTGTTCTCGGATCGTGGCATTCCCGACGGCTACCGCCACATGCATGGCTTCGGCAGCCACACCTACAGCCTTATCAGCGCCAAAGGTGAGCGCCACTGGGTGAAATGGCACTACAAGACCCAACAAGGCATCAAGAACCTTGCGCCGGCAGAGGCTGCACGCTTGGCCGGCACTGATCCGGATTACGCTCAGCGCGACCTGTTCGGTGCGATCGAACGCGGTGACTTCCCGAAATGGCGCGTGTGCATTCAGATCATGACCGAGGCCCAGGCCGCGGCGCATTACGAGAACCCGTTCGACGTCACCAAGACTTGGTCGCAGAAAGAATTTCCGTTGATCGAAGTCGGTGAGTTGGAGCTCAACCGCAATCCTCAGAACTACTTCGCGGAAGTGGAGCAAGCGGCATTCGGTCCGAGCAACATGGTTCCGGGTGTGGGGCTGTCGCCGGATCGCATGCTGCAAGGCCGTGTGTTCGCTTACGCTGACGCGCACCGCTACCGTGTCGGCACTAATCACCAGCAACTGCCGGTGAACGCGCCACGTAACCCGGTCTACAGCTATCAGCGCGACGGTTCCATGGCATTCGGCAGCAATGGCGGTGCAACACCCAACTACGAGCCGAACAGCTACGTGGAGTCGCCAAAACAAGCGCCGCGTTATGCCGAGCCTGCGTTGGCCCTGAGCGGTGCGGCTGATCGCTACGATCATCGCGAAGATACCGATTACTACAGCCATGCCGGTGCGCTGTTCCGCTTGATGAATGATGAGCAGAAAACCCTGCTGATCAACAACATTGCCGGCGCGATGGCCGGGGTTTCCGGCGACGTGGTTGACCGTCAACTGCAGCACTTCTTCCGCGCTGACCCGGCGTACGGAGAAGCAATCGCAAAGGCGTTGGGCGTACAGCTTAACTAAGTCTAAACGAGAAGCAGAACCGCCCTCATTTGGGCGGTTTTTGCGTTATTTAAACCACTTTTCTCAGAATATCTTCGCTTTTATCGCGCAATCGGCGTGACCAAACAGTCTTGTTGGTTCAAACTACAAACTTTCAAGCAGGGAGATGTAGGGCGATGCAAGGTCACCCAGACGTAATCGATTACCTCAACACGTTGCTGACCGGCGAGCTGGCCGCACGTGATCAATATTTCATCCATTCGCGGATGTACGAGGACTGGGGTTTTACCGAGCTCTACGAACGTATCAACCACGAGATGGAAGAAGAGGCGCAACACGCTGACGCCTTGATGCGCCGAATCCTGATGCTCGAAGGCACTCCGCGTATGCGGCCGGATGACCTGGATGTGGGGAGAACGGTTCCGCACATGCTCGCTGCCGATCTACGCCTTGAGTACAAAGTCCGTGCTGCACTCTGCAAGGGTATCGAGCTCTGTGAGTTGCACAAAGACTACGTCAGCCGCGAGATTTTGCGTATTCAGCTGAACGATACGGAAGAAGATCACACTTACTGGCTTGAGAAGCAGTTGGGTCTGATCAAACTGATCGGTCTGGAAAACTACCTGCAATCGCAGTTCTGATCCCGCTCTGCTGCCACAGAGAGACAAAAAAGCCCCTGTCACTGATGAAGTGACAGGGGCTTTTTCATGGGCCTGATTCAGGCCTTATCGCGAGCCAGCAGCGGCTTGAGGTAGAAGCCCGTGTGTGACTGCTTCATCTCGGAGACTTCTTCCGGTGTGCCAACTGCAATGATCTGTCCGCCTTTGGAGCCGCCTTCCGGCCCCAGGTCGACCAACCAGTCGGCGGTTTTGATTACGTCCAGGTTGTGCTCGATCACCACCACCGTGTTGCCGTGGTCACGCAGTCGATGCAGTACGTCGAGCAGTTGCTGTATATCCGCGAAGTGCAGGCCGGTGGTCGGTTCGTCGAGGATGTACAGGGTCTTGCCGGTGTCGCGCTTGGACAGCTCGCGGGACAACTTCACCCGCTGCGCTTCACCGCCGGACAACGTGGTCGCTGATTGGCCCAGCTTGATGTACGACAGGCCGACGTCCATCAACGTCTGAAGCTTGCGTGCCAGCGCCGGAACCGCATCGAAGAACACCCGGGCTTCCTCGATGGTCATCTCGAGAGTTTCGTGGATGCTCTTGCCCTTGTACTTGATCTCAAGGGTTTCACGGTTGTAGCGCTTGCTCTTGCAAACATCGCACGGCACATAGATGTCCGGCAGGAAGTGCATTTCCACCTTGATCAGGCCATCGCCCTGGCAGGCTTCGCAGCGTCCACCTTTGACGTTGAAGGAGAAGCGCCCCGGGCCATAACCACGGGAACGGGACTCCGGCACGCCAGCGAACAACTCACGGATCGGCGTGAACAGCCCGGTGTAGGTCGCTGGGTTGGAGCGCGGCGTCCGCCCGATCGGGCTCTGGTCGATATCGACCACCTTATCCAGATGCTCAAGCCCCTTGATGCTGTCGTGCGCCGCGGCTTCCAGCGTGGTTGCGCCGTTGAGTGCCGTAGCGCTCAAAGGAAACAGCGTGTTGTTGATCAGCGTGGATTTGCCCGAGCCGGAGACGCCAGTGACGCACGTCAGCAGCCCAATCGGAATCTCCAGGTCAACGTTGCGCAAGTTGTTGCCGCGGGCGCCTTTCAGGGACAGCGACAGTTTTTTGTTGCGCGGTGTGCGTTTGGCCGGCACCGCGATCTTCACGCGGCCCGACAAATACTTGCCGGTCAACGAGTCCGGGTGAGCCATGACCTCGGCCGGTGTACCTTCGGCGACAATATGCCCGCCGTGCACGCCCGCGCCCGGACCAATATCCACCACATAATCCGCCAGACGGATCGCGTCTTCGTCGTGCTCGACCACGATCACCGTGTTGCCGATATCACGCAGGTGTTTCAGTGTTCCGAGCAGTCGGTCGTTGTCGCGCTGGTGCAAACCAATCGACGGTTCGTCGAGGATGTACAGAACGCCCACCAGCCCGGCGCCAATCTGGCTGGCCAGGCGAATTCGCTGGGCTTCGCCGCCAGACAGCGTGTCTGCGCTGCGATCCAGCGACAAATAGTCGAGGCCGACGTTGACCAGGAACTGCAGGCGCTCACGGATTTCCTTGAGGATCTTGTCGGCAATTTCGCCGCGACGACCTGTCAGCTTCAGCACGCCAAAATATTCGCAAGCATCGCCGATCGGCAGATTGGTCACCGCCGGCAGTGTTTTCTCGCCGACCCAGACGTGCCGCGCCTCACGACGCAAACGCGTGCCACGGCAATCCGGGCAAGGCTGGGTGCTGAGGAACTTGGCCAGCTCTTCGCGTACCGAAGCCGACTCGGTTTCGCGGTAGCGACGTTCCAGGTTCGGCACGATGCCTTCGAACGGGTGCGAGCGTTTGACGATGTCGCCGCGGTCGTTCAGGTATTTGAAATCGACGTTCTGCGAACCGCTGCCATGCAGGATGAACTTCTGCTGGTCGGCCGGGAGTTCGTTGAATGGCACTTCGAGGCTGAACTTGTAGTGGAAGGCCAGCGACCCGAGCATCTGGAAGTAATAGACGTTGCGCCGGTCCCAGCCGCGGATCGCGCCCTCGGCCAGCGTCAGTTCGCCATTGACCAGTCGCTTGATGTCGAAGAATTGCTTCACGCCCAGGCCGTCGCACGTCGGGCAGGCGCCGGCCGGGTTGTTGAAGGAGAACAGCTTGGGTTCGAGTTCGCTGATGGCGTGGCCGCAAATCGGGCAAGCGAAACGTGCGGAGAAGATCATCTCTTCACCCGGCTCGTCATCCATCGGCGCAACCAGCGCAATGCCATCGGCGAGTTTCAGCGCGGTCTCGAACGACTCGGCCAGGCGCTGTTGCAGGTCGGCGCGCACCTTGAAGCGGTCGACCACGACATCGATCGAATGCTTTTTCTGTTTATCCAGCTTTGGCAGTTCGTCCAGCTCGCACAGCCTGCCGTTGACCCGTGCCCGCACAAACCCTTGGGCGCGCAGTTCTTCGAAGACCGAGAGGTGTTCGCCTTTGCGCTCGCGGATTACCGGCGCCAGCAGCATCAGCTTGCTGCCCTCCGGCTGCGCGAGGACCAGGTCGACCATCTGGCTGACAGTCTGCGCTTCCAGCGGAATATCGTGGTCCGGGCAGCGCGGAATACCGACGCGCGCATAAAGCAGGCGCAGGTAGTCGTAGATTTCGGTGATGGTGCCGACCGTCGAGCGCGGGTTGTGCGAGGTCGACTTCTGTTCGATGGAAATGGCGGGCGACAAACCTTCGATGGTGTCGACGTCAGGCTTTTCCATCATCGACAAAAACTGCCGGGCATAGGCCGACAGCGATTCGACATAGCGGCGCTGGCCTTCGGCGTACAGCGTGTCAAAGGCCAGGGACGATTTGCCGGACCCGGACAAGCCGGTGATGACGATCAGTTTGTCCCGTGGCAGGGTCAGGTCGATGTTCTTCAGGTTGTGGGTTCGGGCCCCACGAATCAGGATCTTGTCCAAAGTGGCCTCGCTTGGCGGGCGTCGAAAACGTAGGAGTATACGGCCAAATACTGGATGGATGCACACTATCAAACGAGCGGGTCAACGTCTTACATGAAGAGTCTGTCAGCGGAGCGCGTCAAAGCGTCGCGATATACCCCGTCAATCGATGGGACTGGTAGAATCGCCGCCGGTTCACATGAGGTTTTTCCATGCACGATCCCCACAGCGAACGCATGAGTGGCAGTGAGACCCGCGCAGCAAGCGGTCTGGCCCTGGTGTTCGCCTTCCGTATGCTTGGCATGTTCATGGTGTTGCCGGTATTGGCGACCTATGGGATGGATCTGGCTGGAGCGACCCCGGCCCTTATCGGGCTGGCGATTGGCGCTTATGGCCTGACCCAGGCGATTTTTCAGATTCCGTTCGGGATCATTTCCGACCGCATCGGTCGGCGCCCGGTGATTTACCTGGGATTGATCGTGTTTGCACTCGGTAGCGTATTGGCGGCCAATGCCGATTCGATCTGGGGCGTCATCGCCGGGCGAATCCTGCAAGGTGCCGGGGCGATTTCCGCAGCAGTCATGGCGTTGCTGTCGGACCTGACCCGTGAACAGCATCGGACCAAGGCCATGGCCATGATCGGCATGACCATCGGGCTCTCGTTCGCCGTCGCCATGGTGGTGGGGCCTCTGCTGACCCGCGCCTTCGGCCTGTCGGGCCTGTTCCTGGCCACCGGCGGCATGGCGCTGTTCGGCATTGTGATCGTGATGTTCATGGTGCCGAAATCCACCGGGCCGTTGCAGCACCGCGAATCCGGCGTCGCCCGTCAGGCGCTGATGCCGACGCTCAAGCACCCGGACTTGCTGCGCCTGGACCTGGGCATTTTTGTGTTGCACGCGATGTTGATGTCGAGCTTCGTTGCATTGCCGCTGGCACTGGTTGAAAAAGCCGGTTTGCCCAAAGAACAGCACTGGTGGGTGTACCTGACTGCGTTGCTGATTTCCTTCTTCGCCATGATCCCGTTCATCATTTACGGCGAGAAGAAACGCAAAATGAAACGAGTTTTATTGGGCGCGGTGCTGACGCTGATGCTCACTGAGCTATTCTTCTGGCAGTTCGGCGATAGCTTGCGGGCTCTGGTGATCGGGACGGTGGTGTTCTTTACCGCGTTCAACTTGCTGGAAGCTTCCTTGCCGTCGTTGATCAGCAAGGTTTCACCGGCAGGTGGCAAAGGCACGGCGATGGGGGTTTATTCCACCAGTCAGTTCCTCGGATCGGCATTGGGCGGGATTCTCGGCGGCTGGATGTTCCAGCACGGCGGTCTGTCGATTGTGTTCCTGGGTTGCGCCGGTCTGGCTGCCCTCTGGCTGGCCTTTGCTGTTACCATGCGCGAACCTCCCTATGTGACGAGCCTGCGCTTGCCGTTGTCGCCTGAGGCGATCCGCGAAGCGGGTCTGGTCGAGCGCCTGAAGGCCGTCGTAGGGGTAACAGATGCAGTGATCGTTGCCGATGAAGCAGCGATTTACATCAAATTGGACACCGAACTATTGGATCGCACCACCCTCGAGCGCCTGGTGAACAACCCGGCCCCGACAGCGTGCGAAGCCTAGGAGAACGTTATGGCCCGTGGGGTTAACAAAGTCATATTGGTCGGCACTTGCGGTCAGGATCCTGAAGTTCGCTATCTGCCAAACGGTAACGCCGTGACCAACCTGAGTCTGGCGACCAGCGAACAGTGGACCGACAAGCAAACCGGTCAGAAGGTCGAGAAAACCGAATGGCACCGTGTGTCGATGTTTGGCAAGGTGGCGGAAATCGCCGGCGAATATCTGCGTAAAGGTTCGCAGGTTTACATCGAAGGCAAGTTGCAGACCCGCGAGTGGGAAAAAGACGGTATCAAGCGTTACACCACCGAAATCGTGGTCGACATGCAAGGCACCATGCAACTGCTGGGCGGCCGTCCACAGCAGGGCGACCAGCAAGGCGGGGGCAATAACTACCAGCAGTCCGCCCCGGCCCCACGCCAACAGGCTCCGCGTCCTCAGCAGTCGGCACCGCAACAGTCGCGCCAGGCTCCGCCTCAACAGCAGGCCGCGCCACAGCCTGACTCGATGCCGGACTTTGACGACGATATCCCGTTCTGAACCGCAGCTTTTTCAGAACACATAAAAAGCGAAGCCATTTGGCTTCGCTTTTTTATTGGCGCTGTTAGTTGGACAAGCCAGTCACATTGGCCCGCGCCGCGTGCAGTTTCTTGTAGCTATCGATCAATCGCAGGTGCCTGTCGAGCCCCTCCAGTTTCATGCTGGTCGGCGTCAACCCGTGGAAGCGTACGCTGCCGTTCACCGATCCGATGGCGGCATCCGTGCGCTCGCTGCCAAACATCCGGCGGAAATTGGCCTCGTAGTCTTCCAGTTCCAGGTCTTCGTCCAGCTTCATCTCCAGCACCACATTGACCGCTTGGTAGAACAAGCCACGCTCAACGGTGTTGTCGTTGTATTGCAGGAACATTTCTACCGCCTCTTTCGCCTCTTCGAATTGCTGCAAGGCGAGATAGATCAGTAGCTTCAGTTCCAGGATGGTCAGCTGACCCCAAGCCGTATTGTCGTCAAATTCGATGCCGATCAAGGAGGTGATGTCGGTGTAGTCGTCCAGTTCGCTTTCCACCAGACGCTCAACCAGCGCTTGCAGTTCGCTTTCGTCCAGGCGATGCAGGTTCAGGATATCGGCGCGGAAGAACAGCGCCTTGTTGGTGTTATCCCAGATCAGATCGTCAGCCGGATAGATTTCCGAATAGTCCGGCACCAGGATGCGGCACGCCTTGGCGCCGATATGCTCGTAGACCGCCATGTACACTTCCTTGCCCATGCCTTCGAGAATGCCGAACAAGGTCGCGGCTTCCTCGGCATTCGAGTTTTCACCCTGGCCGGAAAAGTCCCACTCCACGAATTCGTAATCCGATTTCGCACTGAAGAAGCGCCAAGACACCACGCCGCTGGAGTCGATAAAGTGTTCGACGAAGTTATTCGGCTCGGTCACCGCATGGCCTTCGAACGTCGGCTGAGGCAGGTCGTTGAGGCCTTCGAAACTGCGGCCCTGCAACAATTCGGTCAGGCTGCGTTCCAGCGCCACTTCCAGGCTCGGGTGCGCGCCGAACGAGGCAAACACGCCGCCGGTACGCGGGTTCATCAGCGTGACGCACATCACCGGGAATTCACCGCCCAGGGACGCGTCTTTCACCAGCACGGGGAAGCCTTGCTCTTCCAGCGCCTGAATACCGGCCAGTATCCCGGGATACTTCGCCAGCACATCGGCCGGGACATCCGGCAGGGCAAATTCGCCTTCGATGATTTCGCGTTTCACCGCGCGTTCGAAGATCTCTGACAGGCACTGGACCTGGGCTTCGGCGAGCGTGTTGCCGGCACTCATGCCGTTGCTCAGGAACAGGTTCTCGATCAGGTTGGACGGGAAATACACCACCGCATCGTCCGACTGGCGCACGAACGGCAGCGAGCAGATGCCGCGCTCTTCATTGCCCGAGTTGGTGTCAATCAGGTGGGAGCCACGCAGCTCGCCGTCGCGGTTGTAAATCTTCAGGCAGTACTCGTCGAGAATTTCAGTCGGCAGTGCATCTTTGCGGCCAGGCTTGAACCAGCGCTCGTCCGGGTAATGCACGAACGGCGCGTTGGCGATGTCTTCGCCCCAGAACTGGTCGTTGTAGAAGAAGTTGCAGTTGAGTCGCTCGATAAACTCGCCCAGCGCCGACGCCAACGCGCCTTCTTTGGTCGCGCCCTTGCCATTGGTGAAACACATCGGCGAGTGCGCATCGCGGATGTGCAGCGACCACACGTTGGGCACGATATTGCGCCACGAAGCGATTTCGATCTTCATGCCCAAGCCCGCCAGAATGGCTGACATGTTGGCAATGGTCTGCTCCAGCGGCAGGTCTTTGCCCGCGATATAAGTGCCCGTCGCTGAATCGGACGCTGGCATCAATAACGCCTGAGCGTCGGCGTCGAGGTTTTCGACTTCCTCGATCACGAATTCAGGCCCGGCCTGCACCACTTTCTTCACGGTGCAGCGATCGATGGAGCGCAGGATGCCTTGGCGATCCTTGTCGGAAATATCCGCAGGCAACTCGACCTGAATCTTGAAAATCTGGTTGTAGCGGTTTTCCGGGTCAACAATGTTGTTCTGCGACAGGCGGATGTTCTCGGTGGGGATACTGCGAGTGTCGCAGTACAACTTCACGAAATACGCGGCACACAACGCCGATGAAGCCAGAAAGTAATCGAACGGACCGGGAGCCGAGCCATCGCCCTTGTAGCGGATAGGCTGATCGGCAACCACCGTGAAGTCATCGAACTTTGCTTCAAGTCGCAGGTTGTCGAGAAAGTTGACCTTGATTTCCATGGGGGATTACCAGAATAACGGGCTAGACGAAGTGGCTGCCATTATCCGGTTTTTCAGTCGTAAGTCTTGTTGTTGTCGGGTCTTGAACCTGGTTTACCGCCTGTTTCGCGCTTGGCCCGATGCACGGCAACGGGCCTTTTTGTTGGCGATGCATCGGTCAATCAAGAATCAGGTGCGGCAGAAACCGGCTCGAATCCTTGGTGATCAGACTATTGTCTTCCCGCACGCCGATCCCGGCCGCCTGATCGCCGATCACCCAGGAACCGATCAACGTGAAGCTGTCACCGAACTGCGGTAACGGCGCGAACTCCTGAAGGATAAACGGCGCGTCCGTGTACGGCCCGTCCTCTTTGACGATCAGTCCATCAGCGGTTTGCAGTTCGATATTGGCGCCTTCGCGCGAGAAGAACGGTTTGCGCACCCAACCCTTGGGCACCGCTTTGTTCGGCTCGGTATCGAGGTGCGCCGCCAGCAGGTTCGGATGGCCTTTGTTGAATTCCCACAGCAGCGGCAAGATGCCCTTGTTGGAAATGACCGACTTCCAGGCCGGCTCGAAAAACTGCGTGTCACTCTGGGCAATGGCAGCACCAAACGGCTCGTGGAAGATGAACTCCCAAGCATGCAGCTTGAACAGGTGTGGAATCCAGCGATCTTCAAGGTCGACAAAACGGCCGTCACTGGTCAGGCCGATGTCTTCGATGTCGATATGGCGCGATTCGATGCCGACCTTTTCCGCGACCAGCCGCAGATAATCGGTGGTGCCCTTGTCTTCGACCGAGTCTTTCATCGAGGCGAAATAGAACGGCTGCTTGAGCTGCAATTGAGCGAAAGCCTGGTGCAGTTTGGTGTCGATGCTGTTGAACTGGTCCGCGTGGCTGGGCAGCAGGCCGCGCTCGATGCATTGCTCCAGCCAGCCCCACTGGAACGCCGCCGCTTCATACAGGCTGGTCGGTGTGTCGTAGTTGAGTTCCAGCAACTTGGCGGGGCCGCTGCCGTTGTAGGAAAAGTCCATACGCCCATACAGGTGCGGGTGACCTTCGAGCCATGAGCTGCGAATCAGGTCGAAATACGCGGCGGGAATGCTCAGGCGCTCCAGCAGTTCTTCGCTCTGTACTGCGCGAGCGACCAGGTCCATGCACATTTCATGGAGTTCGGTGGTCGGATCTTCGAGATCGTTTTCGATCTGCTTGAGCGTGAACTGGTAATACGCGCTTTCATCCCAGTAGGGTTCGCCGTCGATGGTATGAAACAGAAAGCCGAGACTGTCGGCAGTCTGTTTCCAGTCATCACGCTCTGCGCAGTGGATTTTCTTCATCAGCTGCTCGACCCGCCACCGCCCCAACCGCTACGAGCGCTGGCTTTGCTGCCGAAACCGCCACGGGAGGTGGAGGAGGCCACGGACACCGGTTTGCTGGCGGAGCGCACCGAGTCGGCATAATTGCTGCTGCCGTAACGCGCCTGATTGGATTTGCCGAAGGTCGAGCCTTTGGCAATCCGCTGGCTGAGCGTCGAATTGGCGTAGCTGCCGCGATCGTCGCGATAGCGGTACACCGGCTGGGAGTAATAGCTGTTGCGGTTGCTGCTGAGCATGTTGCCGATCAGCAGGCCGGTCAGCAGGCTGGTGCCGGAGAAACCCGAGCCACCGCTGTTGGTTTCCGAGGCGGGCAGTTGCGCCTTGGCCGCGTCGACCTGGGACTGCGTCACCTGGCCATCGGCGGTCAGCTCGAAGCCGCCCAGTTTGGGAATGAACTTGCCAGCGGAGTCCTGCTGGCACCAGCCGGCGACAAAATCGGCGTCGCAGTCGGCCTGGTTGTCGTACACCGGCGCAATGCGCCGATGCTCGGCCATCGCGGTCATGTAGGCGTCGGAGCAGACGTCTACCGGGAGCTGTTCATCGGCACATTGCTGAACGGACTGGAAGTTGTATTTCTTCTGCACCGCATAGGTTTTTTCCGTCGGCCCGCAGCCGGATATCGCCAGGGCGACCGACGCTGCCAGCGACAACTGAACGTACTTGCTTCGTTTCATCGGGGGCTCCGTGCGCGATCAGTTCTGGGAAGGGGTCATGCACGCGGCGTTCAACATGCCGACGCTGATGGCCACTGCCGCGACATAAATACCCGCCGCAATTTCGCCTTTCTTGATGCGTTCAGACGTGCCTTTGAGCACCAGGCTGGTCATCAGGAATGCCAGCAGTTGCACGAAGGCTGCGATCACCGCCCAGACCACGAAGTCGAGAATGCTGATCGAGTAAGCAATCACGTTACTGGCCGGAATGGCGAAACCGATGATGGCGCCGCCCAGTGCAATGGCCGCCGCGACGTTACCCGAACGGATCAGCTCGAATTCCTTGTGCGGGGTGATGCGGGTGTAGATGAACTGGAACAACGCAAACAGCACGGCGGCGCCCAGAATGTAGGTCACAAACCCGAGCACGGCGGCTTTGTTCAGGGAAATCGAGAGGGCTTCTAGCATGGGCTGCTTCCTTGTTAAAACGTGTTCAGGTCGGTGGTGTACAGCGAGATGCCCAGCGAAGTGCTCAGGCTGATGGTGCCTTCAGCGTCTTCTTCGACGGAAAACAGCAGGAACTCCCGGCGATCGGTCAGCCCGGTTTCGCGAGCGTACAGCATCGAACTGTGCGAGATGCTGTAGGACTCTTCCGGATTTTTCAGCTGCTCGCTCAGCGACACCAGTTCCGTCTGACCATTTTCGGTGCCCCATTCGCGGGTGTATTCGACACCGTTGTGAGTGTAGGTCGGCAGCCCGATCAGGCTTTGCGGGCCGGCCAGCCGGCGCAACTCGGCTTCACTGTTGAGGGTGATGTAACTGAGGTAATTGAACAGAATCACCGACTCGACCTGCCCGGCAACGTCGCCGGTAGTGTGCACTTGCAGCCAGTAGTCTTCGTCGTTCATGTAATAGCGCGACAGCCAGGTCGACTGCCCGAGATCGATGATGCCGTTGCTCCAGATCTGCTGGGAGCCGGGGATGGCCACGGCGGTTTTTTCGTCGAGCAGCAATCTCAGGCTGGAGTCGAACATCACGCCTTTGCCCAGCCCCAGACCCAATGGGCCGGTGGCCGGCGGCGGGGTTTCGTCGGCGGTCCATTTCGACGCTGGATTCGCGTTCGGGGCCTCAAGCCCCAGCAACTGTTTAAACCATCCCATTGGAGACTTCCTTGAAACGAGTGGAGGCGCGTTCGAAGCGCTATCGGGCGGCATTTAACCTGCTGCGCGGCGCAGATAAAAGTACTTTGGCGGCCACGAACCCGGCGAGCGCACCAAAGATATGCCCTTCAAAGGACACGCCCTGGCGTGGCAGAAAGCCAAACACAAGACCGCCATAGAACAGCGCCACGACGCCGGCGGTGAGCAGGTTACCCCAGCTCTTGCGGAACCAGGCGCGCGCCAGGAGGTACGCCCAAAGCCCGAATACCCAGCCGCTGGCGCCGATGTGCACGCCCGTAAAACCGAACAGCCAGACCAGCGCGCCGCCCAGCAGAATAATGATGGCGCTGACGGCCAGGAACCGGTTGAGCCCTTCGACAATCACCAGCGTGCCGAGGATCAAAAAGGGGATCAGGTTGGCGCTCAGGTGCGCAAATGAGGCATGTAGAAAAGGTGAGGTGATGATGCCGAACAATCCATGCACTGTTCTCGGGACCAGGCCGAACGCCATGAGGCTGTAGCCGGTCACGGCATTGAACAGTTGCAGCGCGACCATGAACAGGGCCACGCCGGCGATTGTCTTGAAACCCTTCAGGGCATCCATCCTCGACCTCGACTCCAAAAAATCATTGAACACATGTAAGCCATGTGGGAGCGAGCTCCCACAGGTCATGCATTCGGCATTCCAATCGGTTACTCGGCCGATTTTTTCTTCAGGCGTTCCAGAATCGCGTTGGCGCTGCCGGTGTCCGGAGTGATGCCGGCCTCGCGAAGCTTGCGTTCCAGGTCGGTGCCGGTGGATGCGTCGGCCAGTTCATCCTGAGCGCTCAGTTCAGCGGCGCGTTGCTGCTGCTTGGCTTGCAGACGGTTCAGTGTGCCGACCGCGGTTTCCAGTTTGCCGTTGGCGCCGCCGCTGGCGATGGAGGCGCTGACCTGGGCTTTCTGGACGCTTTCGCGCGCCTTGGCCATGTCCACTTGCTGGCGCAGGCTTTTGATGCGGTTTTCGGCCTTGGTGATGTCTTTGCGCATGTTGTCGGCGTAACCACCGAACTCGGTGGCTTGCTTTTGCTCGACATCCAGCTCGTTGGTCAGGGTCGAAATGGCTTCGGCCACTTCCATCGCCAGGTCTTCACGATTGGCCTGGATGGCGGCCATGGCTTTGGATTCCAGGTCCTTGATCTTGGCCTGGTACTCGCTGACGCGATCAGCCGACAGCTTGTGCTTGGCCATGATGGTCACCAGCTCACGCTTGGCGTTGGCCAGCGCGCCGTCCGCATCGCGAATTTCCTGATCGAGGATGCGCAGGGCCTGTTGGTCTACGATCGATTCGCCGACTTCGCTGGCACCGCCGCGCAACGCTGTGAACAATTTGCTCCAAATGGACTGAGTCATTGGATATTCCCTATTCCTGAAAAATTAATGGAAGAAACGTTCAAAGGCTTCGCTGGCGCGCTGCACGTTGTCGACGAGGGTTTTGACCTCGGTCACGACGTTGGTCAGGCTCGAGTCGGAACTCAAGGCGCCAAACATGTTGTAAACGACCTGCCCGTTGGGCATGGACTCGATACCGATCGACGACAGCGGAAACATTTCCCGGCTGCGCAGAACGGCATCATTGAAGGCGGCTACGTCTTTGATCGACTCGACGTCGACCAGAACGGTATCGACGATGATCTGATCGCCCACCACGGCGATGTAAATTGGCAAGCCACCGAAATCGTTCATCTCCAGCTTGATGCTGGACTCGGAGCCTTGAACGAGGGAGAGGGTGATGTCGTTGGAAACCACTTCGTCCAGGGCTTGAAGGGCGCTGAACAAGCGGTCGATGTTCCAGTTAGTACCTGCGCTCATGTAATTCTCCGACATGAATGAGCCAGCCAGGATCGGCTGACGTAGCTGTTTCTCCATCTGCTTGAGCAGGCTTCGGTTTTCGGGAAGCACCCAAGTCTCGTGTTTCACATAACCGGCGGCACCCAGGCCCGCGCGCATCTGCTTCATATAGAAGCTCGACGGTTTTTTCGCCGAGGGTTTCGAGCGCTCTCCCTTGCTGCTCGCTGAATCAGTGTCGGGCCCGGTGGGCGGGCTCGATGGAGAGCTGCTTTTCATGATGCTGACTCCGTTGTGAAAACTCACGCGTGAGAGACAGTACAGGCAATTTTTGGTGCTCTCAATAGCTCACGCGTGAGATTTTTTGTCACATTTCGGCGAGCCAGCAAAAAGGGCCCGCAGCGCTTGAACGCTGCGGGCCCGTTTCGGAATTCAATCAATACGTTGCGACGTTAGTGGCCGGCTGTCAGGAATTCCTCGGCGGAAACCACATTTGCATAGGCAAAACCGAGCGCCGACATGAAGGCCGCGTGTACATGGGCCGCCGGCACGGTGACGCCGTTGAATTCCAGATCGCGAGTGGCACAGGCGTCGTGAATCACCGTGACGCTGTAGCCGAAGTCCGCCGCCGCACGGGTGATGCCGTCGACGCACATGTGGCTCATGCTGCCGACCACCACCAGTTCCTCGATGCCTTGCTCGTCGAGGATGGACTTCAGGTCGGTTTCGCGGAACGAGTTGACGAAGTGTTTGAGTACCACCGGCTCGTCGGCACGGTTGAGCACTTTGGGGTGCAGCTTCGCGCCTTCCGATCCCGGAGTGAAAAAAGGTGCTTCGTCGGAGGTGAATTCGTGGCGGATATGCACCACCGGATCACCGGCGGCGCGAAAGGCCTGGAGCAGGCGGACTGCGTTGTCTGCCGCAGCGTCGGCGCCCACCAGCGGCCACTTGCCCTGGGGGAAGTAGTCGTTTTGGATATCGACTACGATGAGTGCTTGCTTGGTCATGACTGTTTCCTCGAAGTGGAAGTGGGTGTGGAATGAAGTATTGGCTCTGGCAGTCCGTCCGAGGATTGGCCGCACCGACAATAGAAGGGGGAAAACTGACAATGGACGCACAAAGGGCAATCGTCGAACTCGGCGTGCTGATTTATCCCGGCGCGCAAATGGCGGCGGTGCACGGCTTGACGGACCTGTTCGGTGTGGCCAACCGGATTGCCGCCGAGCATCAGGCTGCGCAATTGCCGTTGCTGCGGGTCAGCCATTGGCAGGCGGTTGGCGAGCAAATGCCCGAGCGCGTCTACGACAGCCATCCCGCCCCGGATGCGGCGTTGGTTGCGGTGTTGATCCCGCCGTCGATCGCCGGATTTTCCGCAGGCCAGGCGCCGCAACCCCTGCTGCGCTGGATTCGTCAGCAACACGCCAACGGCGCAACCCTGGGTGGCGTCTGTGTCGGTTCGATTCTGTTGGCTGAAAGCGGCTTGCTGGACGGTCGCAGTGCCACCACCCACTGGACCTCGACCAAAGCCTTCGCCGAGCGCTACCCGGCGATCAAGCTCAAGGCCGACACGCCGATTGTCGATGACGGCGACCTGATCACCACCGCCGGGCTGATGGCCTGGTCCGAACTGGGTTTGCGCCTGGTCGACCGTCTGCTCGGCCCGAGCATTGCCACCAGCACCGCGCGGTTTCTGGTGGTGGAACACAGTGACAGTGCCAGCGAATGCGGCAGCAATTTTTCACCGATTCTCAGCCACGGCGACGCGTCGATTCTCAAGGTTCAGCATTGGCTGCAAAGCACCGGCGCCACCGATGTGTCGCTGACGGCGATGGCCGAACGGGGCGGGCTGGAAGAGCGCACGTTCCTGCGGCGATTCCGTGCCGCAACCGGGTTGAAGCCGACCGAGTATTGCCAGCACCTGCGCGTGGGCAAGGCCCGGGAAATGCTTGAGTTCACCAACGGCACCATCGATCACATCGCCTGGACCGTGGGGTATCAGGACCCGAGCGCGTTTCGGGCGACGTTCAAGAAAGTCACCGGGCTGGCGCCGAGTGATTACCGGGCACGGTTTGGCGTGACCCCGAGCGCGACCGGGACGCGTTAGTCAGTGCTGGCAAAGATCTTCTGTGGGAGCGGGCTTGCTCGCGAAGTCGGTGTGTCTGTCGAGGTAACGTCACTGACCCAGCGCTTTCGCGAGCAAGCCCGCTCCCACCCCGGATAGTCGCCACGTCGTGCAAAATGCGGGATGTCGTGCAGAATAAAACAGGCGCAGTGCCATCACTTTTTGTGCAATTGACTGATCTTATTAGTGTTTATCTTCCGCCTGCAGTGGCCTGATCTCTGCACTCCTGACACTACATTCATAAATCGCAGATTGAAGGGGGAGGCATGACCCCAACAAATCGCAAGAGGCTGGTGGTTGCGCATTCGGTCCGCGCCGAAGCGCCACAGCACGAAGTCGAAACCAATCGCGCACTGGCGCGCTGGCTGGCGCAGATCCTGGGGTTCAAATACGGCGGCAGCTATAACCCCGAGTTGCACAAGGGCCGTGATTTGTACCTGTTACCGACGCAGACGCTGGTCGGCGCGGCGGCCGCCCAGGCATTAGGCGTCAAGGGGCCGGACGATGTGTGGGGCGGTTACGTCGACCATGATTTCATCTGCACCAAGGCCATCAGCCACGGCGTACTCAACAAACATGCCCACGCCCCCGAAGGGTGGTCACCCTTGTTTGGCGAACGTACCCGTAACGTGGTGCTCGACGGTCTCAGCGTGTTCTCGCTGGAGGATGCGCGGCCGGCGGCGGAGCATTTGCTCTCCAGCGGGCCGATGCGTATCAAGCCGATTCATGCCTGCGCCGGGCGTGGTCAGGAAGTGATCAACAGCCTCGATGAGTTCGACCGCTTCCTCGCCAGACCCGATGCGCCCGCGTTATTTGCCGAAGGCGTGGTCCTTGAACAGGACCTGCAAAACGTCATCACCCACAGCGTCGGCCAAAGCTTCTTTGGCGACAAAGTACTCAGTTATTGCGGTGATCAATATCTGACCGAAGACGGCCATGGCAAGCCGGTGTACGGCGGTTCCAACCTGCTGGTGGTGCAGGGCGATTACCACGACTTGCTCGAATTGGACCTGCCCGACGATGTGCGCCTGGCGATTCAGCAAGCCCAGGTGTTCGACAGCGCCGCAGACGCCGCCTATCCCGGTTTCTATGCCTCGCGGCGCAACTACGACATCGCCCAGGGCCTGGACAGCGCCGGCCAACAGCGCAGCGGTGTGCTTGAACAGTCCTGGCGCATGGGCGGCGCCAGCAGCGCCGAAATCGCCGCGCTGCAAAGCTTCGTCAACGATCCGGGGATGCGCGCGATTCGTGTGTCGTCGGTGGAAACCTACATTGATCAACCGCTGCCGGCGGACGCCATCGAGGTGTACCGCGGGCCGGCGGAAGACAGCGCCTTTCTTCTCAAGTACGTGACGGTCAAATCCTATGACGGCTAGAAGCGAAACCATTCAGATCGACATCGACGATGAACAGATGAGCGGGACTTTTCTCAGCCCCAAATCGAAAGTCCCCGGCGTGCTGTTCGTGCACGGTTGGGGCGGCAGTCAGGAGCGCGACCTGGAGCGCGCCAAAGGCATCGCCGGCCTGGGCTGCGTGTGCCTGACCTTCGATTTGCGCGGCCACACCGGCGGCACCGGCATTGCGCTGAGCCGCGTCACGCGCGAGGACAACCTGCGCGACCTGCTGGCGGCGTACGACCGATTGCTCTCGCACCCGGCGCTCGACACCTCGGCGATAGCGGTGGTCGGCACCAGTTATGGCGGTTACCTGGCCGCGATTCTGACGTCGTTGCGCCCGGTGCGCTGGCTGGCGCTGCGGGTACCGGCGCTGTACCGCGACGAGCAATGGCACACGCCCAAGCGTGATCTGGACAAAGTCGATTTGCGCGATTACCGCAGCACGCTGATCCGCGCCGACAGCAATCGGGCGCTGCATGCCTGTTCGCAATTTACCGGGGATGTTTTGCTGGTTGAATCGGAGACGGATGCGTACGTCCCGCACGCCACGATCATGAGTTACCGCGCGGCGTGCCAGCAGACGCACTCGCTGACCCACCGGATCATCGACGGCGCCGATCACGCGCTGAGCGAGCCGGTTTCGCAGCAGGCCTACACCTCGATTCTGGTGGACTGGATTACCGAAATGGTCGTGGGCGAGCGGTTGAGCATTATTCAATCCAGCTGACATTCGCAGCGTTCTGACGATTCGCGAGCAAGCCCGCTCCCACATTAGATCGCGATCAACTGTGGGAGCGGGCTTGCTCGCGAAGACGTAATTCGCCTCGCTACAAAACTCAAGAAGGCTTCTTCGCAATCCGCAACGACTTCGCCTTGGCCTCCACCACCAGATACATCACCAACGTAATCAACAGCGGCAAAATAAAGTAAATCGCCCGATACGCCAGTAACCCCGCCACCAGGCTTCCCCGCGAAGCCTCATGCTGCAGCAGCGCGACAAACACCGCTTCGAGCACTCCAAGCCCCGCCGGGATGTGGGTAATCACCCCGGCAATCGCGCTGATCAGCAACACCCCAAGCACCAGCGGATAGTCCAGCTTGCTCGGCAACAGGGTAAAAATCACCGCCGCCATCAACGACCAGTTCAATGCGCCGAGCGCCAGTTGCAGCACCGCCATGCGCAGCGACGGCAGGTTGATTTCCACCCCGCGAATCGCCCACTCCCGACGTTTGGCAAACCGGCACGCCGCCAGATACCCCGCGCTCGCCAACAGCAACAACACGCCCACGCCTTGCAACGCGCCGCTGCTCAGTTTCCAGCCCGGTGGCATGGTCACCAGCCCGCTGCTGAACACCGCGCCGGCAATCACCATGTAGCCAAACCAGTTGGTGGCCAGGCTCAGGCCAAGGATTTTCGCGATGTTGCTTTTGCTCACGCCCAAGCGCGAATACAAGCGATAGCGCATGGCGATGCCGCCGACCCAGGCACTCAGATTCAGGTTGAACGCGTAGCTGATGACGCCCACCGGCAGAATCTGTTTCCAGGTCAGGTCCTGGCGAATGTAAGTACGGCCGATCAAGTCGAAACACGCATACACCAGGAAACTCAACAGCGTCAGGCCCGACGCGATGATCAGCGTGCGCACCTTGAAATCAGCCAGGGTGTCGAACACTTCGTTCCATTCGATGCGCTGGGCCAACATCGTGAACAGCACAATCAGCGCGAGGAAAAACAGCACCGTCAGCGGTTTTTTCCAGCGGCTCCAGCGTGACTTGCTCGGGGTCTGGGCGTGGGTCGCCGGTTGTGCGTCAGCGCGGCTCATGGCGTGTCACTCCCGGCGGGATGAGTAAATGGTTTCAGGCGCGGTTTGTGTGCCGGCAACCAACCGGCCCAGGCCGGGAAGTGGCGCAGGAAGTGAAATACCAGAAAGCCGATGGTCATGTGCCAGACCCGCCCGCGCGGCGATTTGTCCGGGGACATCGGTTTGCAGTGGTTATTGCTGAGGATTTCCAGGCGCTCGAACAGTTCACGGTTGAACGCGCGGTCGCGGATCAGCACATTGGCTTCCAGGTTCATCGACAGGCTCAACGGGTCGAGATTGCTCGAGCCGACCGTGCTCCAGTCCTCATCCACCAGAGCGACTTTGCCGTGCAGCGGCCGCTCGCAGTATTCGTGAATCTGCACGCCGGACTTGAGCAAATAGTCGTAGGTCATGCGCGCCGCCAGTTTTGCCACCAGCATGTCCGGCTGGCCCTGCAAAATCAGCCGCACATCGACGCCACGGCGGGCGGCATTGCGGATCTCGCGCAGCAGTCGGTAACCGGGGAAGAAATAAGCGTTGGCGATCACCACGCGGCGCTGGGCACTGCGCAGCACCTGGCGATAAACCTCTTCGATGTCGGTGCGGTGCTCGCCGTTGTCGCGATACACCAGTCGAACCTGCCCGTCATGGTCACTGAACGCCAACTCGGATCGTCGCTGCCGGCGCCGTTGCCACCAGTATTTGGCCCGCGCCGGTCGACCGCATTGCAGCAACGCGAAGTGATGAATATCGGCCACCGCCGGGCCTTGCACTTCCACCGAATAATCCTGTTTGGCCTCGGGGCCGAAATCGCCCAGGTGGTCGGCGGAAAAGTTGATCCCGCCGATGAACGCGATCGTGCCGTCCACCACCACAATCTTGCGGTGCAAGCGGCGGAACCAGTTGGTGCGAATGCCCAAATGCTTTGGCGCCGGGTCGAACATCTGAATGTGTACGCCGGCCTCACTCAAGGCCGCGAGGTAGCCGGTGCTCAATTCGCCGCAGCCGAAACCGTCGAAGCTGGCGGTCACGCGCACGCCACGCTGAGCCGCGTCGATCAGCACTTGCGCCAGCTCATGGCCGACCTTGTCCTCGAACACAATGAAGGTTTCCAGGAGGATTTCAGTCTTGGCCTCGCGCATGGCCTCAAAGACCCGAGGGAAATACGCTTCACCGTTTTCCAGCAGCTCGACACGGTTATTGCCCTGCCAGCCGTACTCGACGTCGACAACGCCGGGCTCGCGAACCGGCGGGGTGGTGGACACGTGCTCCACGGCGGCTTTTTCCATCGGTGCGCTGCTCATAATTCGATCTCCACCGACAGCGGTGCGTGGTCGGAAAGGTGTGACCAGGGCCGCGCGACCAGCACTTGCGGGCGACTGGCCTTGAGGTTGCGCACGTAGATTCGGTCCAGACGCAGCGCGGGCATGCGCGCCGGAAAACTGCGTGCCGGTTTGCCGTGGTGCTCGGCGAACACTTCGCGCAAGCCACAGGGTTTGAGCAGCGCATCGGCGCGCTGGCGCCAGTCGTTGAAATCGCCGGCGACGATCACCGGCGCATCGTCGGGTAGCTCCGCAAGACGCTGTGCCAGCAACTTCAATTGCGCGTTGCGGTGGGTTTCGCGCAGGCCCAGGTGCACGCAAATCGCATGCACCTGCGGCCCGTCGCCGGGCAGGCGCAACACGCAATGCAGGATGCCGCGGTTTTCATGGCCGCTGATCGATACGTCGAGGTTGTCGTGGCGCACGATCTGGAATTTCGACAGCAACGCATTGCCGTGATCGCCTTCGGGATAGACCGCGTTGCGCCCGTAGGCGAATTGCGGCCAGAGCGTATCGGCGAGGAATTCGTACTGGGGCATCGTCGGCCAGTTGCTGTAGCGCTGCGGGTGATGTTCGTGAGTGCCGTGGACTTCCTGCAAAAACACCACATCGGCCGACACGTTGCGCACCGCTTCGCGCAGTTCAGGCAGGATGAACCGCCGGTTGAGCGCGGTGAAGCCCTTGTGCGTGTTGACCGTCAGCACCGTGAAACGGTGCACGCTGGCGAGGGTGGCTTGCTGATCGTCGACGGTGTCGAACGGCTGGGTAATGTTCATGGCAACACCCCGTCGGCAACGGGCTCGCCGGGCGCGGTGACGAGGTCTTCGTCGAGATGGAAATGTTCGAGCAAACGCCGGGCGTCGTAGGGCGCGCGGACCTTGATGTCGTTGTCGAAATAGCAGAACACTTCGCGGGATTTACGCACCTTGGGTTTCTGCCGGGGTGCGATCAACTGCGGGTCCGACGGTTGCTGGCCGTGGTTCCAGGCATCGATCCGGTCGCCCCAGCGATCCAGCGCCTCGGGGGTGTAGCCGCTGGCGTAAAGCGCCTCGGCGCCGTGCAGGCGCAGGTAGACGAAATCACTGGTGAGGTCTTCGCGATACGGCCATTTGCCCGCCGTGTCGGCGATGACCAGCGCCACGTTGTAGCGTTTGAGCAAGCGTACGAACGCCGGATCGACAAAGGTTTCGTTTCTGATTTCAACGGCATGCCGCAACGGTTTTTTCTTGTACGCCTTGAGGCTGGCGTGACCGTGCAGGTGCGAGTCGTGCTGGCGGGCGAGGGCGGCGGCTTGCTCGGTGTCGTGGGGCAATTGTTCGAGAAAGCTTTCGAACAATTGGGCATCGAATTTGAAGCTGGGCGGGAACTGCCAGAGGATCGGGCCGAGTTTTTCCTTGAGTTCCAGAATCCCGGACGCAAAGAAATTCGCCAACGGTGTGTGGATGTCCCGCAGACGCCGGATGTGCGTGATGAAGCGCGGGGCTTTGACGCTGAAGACGAAGTCCGCCGGGGTTTCGGCGTACCACTGGGCGTAACGCTCCGGCCGTTGCAGGGCGTAAAACGATCCATTGATTTCGATGCTGTTGACCGCCCGGGAGGCGAATTGCAATTCACGCTTCTGGGTCAACCCCTTCGGGTAGAAATCCCCGCGCCAGGGTGTGTAGCGCCAACCTGAAATACCGATATGAATCGCTGCCATGTCGCCTCCGTCGGATGGTCCTCGAATTGCCCCCGTTTGTTGATGACTGTGGGGCAACCGAGAAAGTTTCGACGGGGCTACGGACGGTACAGATTCGAGAAACACCAAAACCTACTGTGGGAGCGGGCTTGCTCGCGAATGCGGTGGATCATTCAACAT
Organism: Pseudomonas sp. NPDC086278; assembly: GCF_050280905.1. NCBI lineage: Bacteria > Pseudomonadati > Pseudomonadota > Gammaproteobacteria > Pseudomonadales > Pseudomonadaceae > Pseudomonas > Pseudomonas sp. NPDC086278. The sequence goes on along the minus strand of NZ_JBNNWE010000051.1, from coordinate 20,171 downwards.
CCATGTCGAATGACAGACCGCTTCGTCGGAACGCCGCCCGGAGCAAGCCCGCTCCCACAAAGGGTTTAGTGACCGGCGACGGTACGCGTCGAGCTTTCGGCGTACACCGGGCCCAAGCGATCAAGACGACCGCTCCACGCCGTCAGCGCCAGCGCCACCAGCACCACCATGCCGCCAATCCACGCGGTATGGATCAGGCCCATGTGCGCAACGATCAACCCGCCACCCCACGCGCCACCGGCAATCCCGAGGTTGAATGCAGCAATGTTCAGCCCCGATGCCACATCCACCGCGTGCGGGGTGTGGTGTTCGGCCTGACGCACCACGTACACCTGCAAACCCGGCACGTTGCCGAACGCCACCGCACCCCAGACCAGCACGGTCGCCAGCGCCAACCATGGATTGCCAGCAGTGAAGGTCAGTACGAACAACACGGCGGCGAGCAGGGCGAAGATGATTTTCAGGGCGCTGATCGGGCCGCGTTTATCGGCCAGTTTGCCGCCCCAAATATTGCCGACCGCCACCGAGATACCGTAGACCAGCAACACCAGGCTGACGGTGCTGGCGCTGAAGCCGGAGATGTCCTGAAGGATCGGCGCCAAAAACGTGAAGGCGATGAACGAGCCGCCGTAGCCGACCGCCGTCATTGCATACACCAACAACAGGCGCGGCTGCTTGAGCACCTGCAACTGCTGCAACAGCGACGCCGGTTTGCTGTGGGCAATGTTTTTCGGCACGTAGATCAGGCTGCCGATGAAGGCGATCACACCCAGCGCCGACACGGCGAGGAAGGTTTCACGCCAGCCGAAATGCTGACCGATGAATGTGCCCAGCGGCACCCCGGTCACCAAGGCGACGGTCAGGCCGGTGAACATGATCGCAATCGCGCTGGCGGCTTTTTCCTTCGGCACCAGGCTGGTGGCGATGGTCGAACCGATCGAGAAAAACACCCCGTGGGCAAGGCCGGTGACGATTCGCGCAAGGATCAGCGATTCGTAACTCGGTGCTTTCCACGCCAGCAGGTTGCCGAGGGTAAACAGCACCATCAGCGACAGCAGCAGTAACTTGCGCGGGACTTTGCCAGTGAGCGCGGTCAGCACCGGGGCGCCGATGGCCACACCCAGGGCGTAGAGACTGACCAGCAGGCCGGCGGACGGCAGACTGACCCCGAGGTCGGCACCGATGGTAGGTAACAGGCCAACGATGACGAATTCGGTCGTCCCGATGGCAAAGGCGCTGAGCGTCAGCGCGAGCAAGGCAATGGGCATGACTGCAACTCCGGTGGGTTTGATTGATGGAGCGCAGTGTCGGGGTTTGCGATGGACGGAAAAATACTCGGTTGGGCATTTGATATTTGCCTCCCAAGCAAATATCCACCACTGGTGTGACCTTGGACCTTGGACCTTGGACCCTGGACCCTGGACCTTGTGACCTTGTGACCTGGTGTGGCCTGGTGTGGCTTGGTGTGACCTGGTGTGATCTGGTGTTACCTGTGGTGAGGGGGCTTGCCCCCGTTCGGCTGCGAAGCAGTCGTAAATCAGGCGAACCCGGTGCGCCTGAAGAATCAGGTCGAATGGTTTTGGGGCTGCTTCACAGCCCAACGGGGGCAAGCCCCCTCACCACAGTGGCGGGTTATCTCGCGGCCATTACCGAACTTGCCGGCCATTTCCCGATCAGTTCCTTACAGACCCTTGCGAAGGAGCTCCCCGTTTTGCTCAAGTTCAAGACCGCAATATTGCTTGGGGCGTTGCTGTTCGTCGGCAGCAACGCGCTGCAAGCCGCCACGTTGCCGGGCCTTCCCGCCGCCACTGCCGAGGCCCCCGCCAAACCTGAACCGCTGGTGCAGGGCGGTTTGCTCGGGGCGATCAGTTCCAGCATCGACGACGTTCAAGACAAACTCGACCTCAATGAAGACTTGGTCGACGCCTGGCGCCTGCGGGCGGATCGGGCGGCCGACGAAGTCGACAAACTGGTCAATCAGCCCTCGTCCCGCTCGCCAATGAGCGTGGTCGGCGACTTCCTCCTGCTCTCCGGCGTGTGGCTTGGCGTCTTTGCCTTGCTCACGGTGCTCGGCGGTCTGCTGGACAAACGCCTGAGCCAAGGCCGTTTCCTGCGCACCCGGCAACGCAGCCAGGACCTGCTCGGTTATCTGTTGCCGTACACGATTCCGGCGGTGATCTGCCTGCCGCTGACGTTGTACGTCAGCCACTTCCTGCCGACCTCGGTCGGCCGCGCGCTGGCGCTGTGTTTTGCCTACGCGACCAGCAGCGGCATTTTTTCGACCTCGATGCTGCTGTGCGTGATTGTCCTGTTCAACACTGGCCACAAGCGTCCGGCGGTGCGGATCATCCGTGATTTCTGCCCCAAACCGCTGTTCCTGATCGGCTTCCTCGCGGCGCTCAGCGACGCCTTGACCAGCCCGCAAATCGCCCGGCAACTGGGCGGCAACCTGACGGGCAGCGTCGCGGTGTTCACCGGGTTGTTCGCCTCGATCATCTTCGGATTGCTGGTGATTCGCCTGCGGCGCCCGGTCGCGCACCTGATCCGTAATCGCCCGCTCGCACAGCGCCTCAAACAGCCTTCAATGCAAGAATCCCTGCGAATTTTTTCCGGGCTCTGGTACTGGCCGATTCTGTTGATGGTGATGGTCTCGGCAATCAACCTGATCGGCGTGGGCGAAGACAACCAAAAGGCACTGCGCTGCGCGTTGTTCACCACGATTCTGCTGATTGCCACGGTGTTTCTCAGCACGATTTTCCAGCACCTGTTCAAGTCGAAAAAAGCCGAGAAGCTCCAGCGCAGCAGCGCGTACAAGGAACGCTTCCTCAGCCTGCTTCACGCCCTGTTGCGGATTGTCATGGCCGTGGCCTTCATCGAAATTCTCGGGCGGATCTGGGGCGTGTCGCTGTTTGAATTCGCCGAGCGCAACTCGGTCGGGCGGGCGATCAGTGAATCGTTGAGCAGCATCGGCCTGATTTTCCTCGTGACGTGGCTGCTGTGGGTGGTGCTCGACACGGCGATTCAGGAAGCGCTGAAACCACCGGTCAACAAACGTGCGGCGCGCCAGCCAAGCACGCGGGTGAAAACCATCCTGCCGCTGCTGCGCAACGCGATCAAAATCATCCTGGTGGTGATTTGCGCGATCACCACCATGGCCAATCTGGGGATCAATGTCGCGCCGCTGCTGGCGGGTGCCGGGGTGGTCGGCCTGGCCATCGGTTTCGGTTCGCAGCAACTGGTGCAGGACGTGATCACCGGCCTGTTCATCATCATCGAAGACACGTTGTCGATAGGCGACTGGGTGGTGCTGGACTCGGGCCACGCCGGCACCGTCGAAGGCCTGACCATCCGCACCTTGCGCCTGCGGGACGGCAAGGGGTTTGTGCATTCGGTGCCGTTCGGGCAGATCAAAGCCGTGACCAACCAATCGCGACAATTTGCCTATGCGTTTTTCTCGGTGCAGTTCACCTACGACACCGATGTCGACAAGGCGATCGAACTGATTCGTGAGGCCGGGGATTCGATTCGCGAGGACGCGTTTCTCAAGTACAACCTGCAAGGGCCGCTGGATGTGTTCGGCGTCGACAAGATGGACCTCAATGGCGTGGTGCTGACGGCGCAGTTCCGGACGGTGTCGGGTGGGCAATATGCGGTAAGCCGTGCCTTTAACCAGCGCCTGAAAAAGCTTGTGGATAACAGCCCGTGGGTGCATTTCGCGCAGACTTATCCACAGCAGGTGTTGATGCCCAAGCGCGCCGTGGATGAGGCTGGAGAGGAGGGGCCGGTGGCGGCGGAGAATTCGCCGGTGTTGCTGCCGGATCAGCCGCGGACCCAATAGTTTGTGTTGGTGCTGCTGGCCTCATCGCGAGCAAGCTCGCTCCCACAGTGGATCGATGTTGGGCCGAAGCTTTGTGACCGACACACATCCCCTGTGGGAGCGAGCTTGCTCGCGATGACGCCCGCCAAAACAACATCAATGCCGGATCAGTTTGTTGTGTAATTCGGCAGCCAATCGCTGATCCAGCTCCACCCAAATAACCTGCTTGCCGGCAATCTCCGCCGCCACCGGCAACCCATCGCGATACACCAGCCGATTGCTCGCCAGCGCCGGCACCTTCGCGCCGGGTAACAACGTCCCGGCGAGGTTCAGCGGATCAACCCCGCACACCGCAATCAAACTCCCGTCATGCGGCCGGCGCCGCACTTCGCGCAGCAGTGGAATCGCCTCCGGCAAGGCAAACTGTTCTCCGGCCAAACCGCTGACAAACCGTCCACCGCGAATCTCGCCCCGCGCCTCCAGGCGATGAAACGTGCGCAGCAATTCGCGCCAGCTCGGCAGCCAGTCCGCCTCACGCTCCAGCAAGCGCCAGAACACCACGCCATAGCGCCGCAGCAAGGTCATGGCAATGTGTTCCAGGGTCTCGGCGGGTGTCCGTTGGTTATCCACAACCGGCGCCGGCGCACCACGGCGTAGCAACGCCCAACGCCCGGCGTCGTCCATGCCGCCGATAAACGCCCCGCGCCCGCGCCGGCTGTTGCGGGCCTGGCGTTTGCTGGCCGGGGTGATCAGCGCGCGCAGCCCGGCGAAACTGTCCGCGTTCACCAGCCCGGCGCCGACCAATTCCTGCAAGGCGATTTCCAGCTCCGAGCGCAGCAGATGCGCCTCCTGCATCAGCTCGTCAAAAAACAGCGCGCCGTGTTGGCTGAGCGCAGCAAAGACTTTCTGCGTCTTGGGCGACAGATCACTGACAGGCGTCTGCTCGGTCAGGCTGCTCCATAACCCGACCTGACTGCGCGGCAGCAGCACAATCGGTGTGCTGCGCAGCGCCGTGCTCGCACTTTTGTGGCGCGCGGTGAGGCGGGTCCAGACCAGTTTGCCGCTGCGGCACAGCTCGTCCAGCCAACTCGCCGAATAGCCTTTGATCCGCGCCGGCAGAAGGTCGCTGTCCCAGGCTGAAGCTGCGGCGGGATAGCCTTCGAACTGACCGACAATCGCCGGTAGCACCGCGTTGCCCTGCCCCTGAGTCGCGGTGGAAAGATGCTGCCAGTCGAACAGAAACCGCATGAAATCCTGCAACGCTACCGGCTCGATCTCTCGGCGCAGTCGCTTGACCGTGTAGCGATGAATGCGCGCCAGCAGGTGCCGTTCGCACCACTCATCTTGCGCAGCACCGGGCGTGAATTGGCCGCGCAGCACATACCCTTCGCGCTCCAGTTGCGCCAGGGCCTGGGTGACGTGCGTCACCGGTAAGCCAAGAGGTTCGGCAATCGCCTTCAGCGGCAACGGGCCGAAGGCACTGAGCCGCGCGCGGATCACTTCCAGTACCGCTTCGTCCCGCTCCCAGCGGTCATCGAAACCGGTGAGCGCGGTCAGCGCTGGCTGCAAACTCGCCTGTGGATAAATCGCTTGCAGGCAGGTCAGCCGCTCGAGCGCCAGCCACAACGAGGGCCCGGCGTCGATCTGCAAACGGCTGGCGCGGCCGCTGTCGGCCAAGGCGTTCAGCCAGTCGAGCCAATGCGTGTTGGCCTGCGCCTCGGTGTCGGTGATGCACGCGAGGCTCATCAGCGCTTCGTGCATTTCATCGATGCTGGTGGGCGTGGGCCAGGCCTCATCGCGCACCGCTTGAATCGCCTCGGCATCCAGCGCGCCGAGGTCGTCGGTGGATTGCGGATCGGTCCAGCGCCGGTTGAGCACCGCTTGCGTGCGGCGTTCTTCCAGTGGCGCATCGTCGAGAAAGGTGTAGGGCCGGGCGCTGAGAATTTCGGCGGCCAGCGGCGAAGGCGCGGGCAAGTCACGGCTGATCAGGCGCACCTCGCCGCTTTCCATGCGCCGCAACAGGGCCAGCCAACCTTCGCAGTCCATGGCTTCGTGCAGGCAATCGTCGAGGGTTTGCTCCACCAGCGGGTGCTCGGGCACTTCGCGTTCGCCGGCGAGGTTTTCCACGCAGGCGATCTGGTCGGGAAACACGCTGGCAATCAGGTCTTCGCTTTTCATGCGCTGGATCTGCGGCGCCACTTTGCGCCCGCCGGTGTAACGCGGCAGCGCCAGCGCGACCCCGGCATTCCAGCGCCAGCGCACGCCGAACAGCGGCGCTTCGAGCACGGCTTGAATCAGCAGGTGTTCAGCGGTGTTGCTGTGCAGGTAACGCCAGACGTCATCGAGTTCAAAACTGTGGCTGGTCGACAGCGACAGCACGATGGCGTCTTCGCTGGCGGCGGCCTGCAATTCGAAATTGAAGGTGCGGCAGAAGCGCTTGCGCAATGCCAGGCCCCAGGCGCGATTGATACGGCTGCCGAAGGGCGTGTGGATGATTAATTGAGTGCCGCCGGATTCGTCGAAAAACCGTTCCATCAGCAGCGTGTCTTGCGACGGCAGTGCGCCGAGTGTCAGGCGGGCCCGGGCCAGGTAATCCACCAGTTGTTCGGCGCTGGCGAGGTTCAGGCCGAGGGTCTCGGTCAGCCAGTCGACGGCGGGCTGCAAGTTGCCCGGCGTGGCGCCGAGCAGTGCGTCGAGCTGCGCTTGCAGGCGCGCCACCGCGAACGACAGTTCGGCGCTGCGGCCCGGCGCCTCGCCCAGCCAGAACGGAATGGTCGGCGGCTGGCCTTGAGCATCCTCGACCCGGACCTTGCCGGTGTCGACACGCAGGATTCGGTACGAGGTATTGCCGAGCTGGAACACGTCGCCGGCAATGCTTTCCACGGCGAAGTCTTCGTTGACGCTGCCGATGTTCAGCCCCTGGGGTTCCAGCAGCACGCTGTAGTCGGCGTTGTCCGGAATCGTCCCGCCACTGGTCACGGCGGTCAGCTTGCTGCCGCGCCGACCGCGCAAGGTACGAGTCACGGCGTCGCGGTGCAGGTACGCGCCGCGCAGGCCCTGACGCCCGTGGTAGCCGTCGGCGAGCATGTGCAGCAGCGCCTGGTAATGTTTTTCGTCGAGATCGGCGTACGGCGAGGCGTTGCGGAACATCTCCAGCAGCGCTTGCTCCTGCCATTCCTGGCAGCTGACCTCGGCGATGATCTGCTGCGCCAGCACGTCCAGCGGCGCGAGCGGAATCAATAACGTATCGAGTTCACCGCGACGCACACAGTCCAGCAGCGCCGTGCATTCGATCAGGTCGTCGCGGGTGGTGGCGAACAATCGGCCCTTGGGCGTGCCGCCGACCTGGTGCCCGGAGCGGCCGACCCTTTGCAGAAACCCGGCAATCGAGCGCGGCGAAGCAATCTGGCAGACGAGGTCGACATCGCCGATATCAATGCCCAATTCCAGCGAGGCGGTGGCGATCAGCACTTGCAGCTCGCCGCGCTTGAGCCGTTGTTCGGCGTCGAGGCGAAATTCCTTGGCCAGGCTGCCGTGGTGCGCGGCGACCGCCTCTTTACCGAGGCGCTCGCTCAAATGGCGGCTCAGGCGTTCAGCCAAACGTCGGGTATTGACGAACACCAGCGTGGTGCGGTGCTCACGGGCAAGGGCGGCGAGGCGGTCGTAGACCAGTTCCCAGACGTCGTTGGCCATCACTGCCGATAGCGGCACCGGCGGCACTTCGACGCCCAGGTCCCGTGGGCGCGCGTGGCCGATGTCGATGATGTCGCAGGTTCGGCCACGACCGACAAGGAAGCGCGAGACCGCTTCGATGGGTTTTTGCGTGGCGGACAAACCGATGCGCATCAACGGTTCAGCACACAGCGCTTGTAAACGTTCGAGGCTCAGCGCCAGGTGGCTGCCGCGCTTGCTGGCGGCGATGGCGTGGATTTCGTCGACGATCACCGTGCGGGTGGTCTTGAGCATCTGCCGGCCGGAGTCCGAGCCGAGCAGCACGTACAGCGATTCCGGGGTGGTCACCAGAATGTGCGGCGCGACTTTGCGCATCGCCGAACGCTCTTTTTGCGGCGTATCGCCGGTGCGCACGGCGGTGTTGATTGGCAATTCCGGCAGGCCCATGGCGCGCAATTGTTCAGTGATGCCGGCCAGCGGGGTTTGCAGGTTGATTTGAATGTCGTTGGACAGGGCCTTGAGCGGCGACACGTAGACCACCAGGGTTGCGTCGGGCAGGCCGCCTTCGGTTTCCAGCCCGCGATGGACCAGGTCGTCGATCACCGCCAGAAACGCAGTCAGGGTCTTGCCGGAACCGGTGGGCGCGGCGATCAATGTCGAGCGGTGCTGGCGGATCAACGGCCACGCCCGGGCCTGGGCGGCGGTGACCGTCGGGAATGTGTTGCTGAACCAGGCGCTGACGGCGGGGTGGAAGCCTGCCAGTGCGGCGTCCGTGGGGATGGGCAGATTCATGAAACAATTTATGCGGGCGAGGGCGGGAAGATGCAAGTACCGCTGGGGATGTGTGTTGGTGTTGAAAGCCTCTTCGCGAGCAAGCCCGCTCCCACAGTGAATTTGTGTGCGCCGAAAATCCCTTGTGGGAGCGGGCTTGCTCCCCAAGGGGCCGGCACAGGCGCAGCAAAACCCTGGGATCTACACTTTGCGGATGACGGTTGCGCACTAAACCCGCAAAATGCAACGATTCCGGCAACTATCACGGCATGGCCTGCGGGCCGTGTCGATACAACCATCGTTCCAATCAGACTGGGCCTGCTGACTTTATGCGAATGCGCCTTATGTTACTGGGCGGCGGAAATGCCCTTGGGCAGGCGCTGATTCGCCTCGGTGCGGAGGAAGACATCGGTTTCCTCGCCCCCCGCCCGCCGCAAGACGGCTGGGATGCCGCGAGCCTGACGCAACTGCTCGACGACACCCGCCCGGACGCGTTGATCAACCTTGCCTACTATTTCGACTGGTTTCAGGCGGAGGCCGTCAGCGACGTGCGCCTGGCCGGCCAAGAGCGTGCGGTCGAGCGTCTGGCCGAACTCTGCCAGCACCACAACATCGTGTTGCTGCAACCCTCGAGCTATCGCGTGTTCGACGGCTCGCGGGCCACCGCCTACAGCGAAAAAGACGAACCGGTGCCGCTCGGATTGCGCGGCCAGGCGTTGTGGCGCATCGAGCAAAGTGTTCGCGCGACCTGCCCGCAACACGTGCTGCTGCGGTTTGGCTGGTTGCTCGACGACAGCCCCGACGGCACGCTCGGGCGATTTCTGGCCCGCGCCGAAAACCCTGAAGAATTGCTGATGGCCGATGACCGTCGCGGTAACCCGACGCCGGTCGACGACGCGGCCCGGGTGATTATTTCGGTACTCAAGCAACTCGATTGCGCGGCGCCGCTGTGGGGCACCTATCATTACGCCGGGCATGAGGCGACCACGCCGCTGGCGCTGGGGCAAGCGATCCTCACCGAAGCGCGCACCCTGCATGAACTGGCCATCGAAGCGCCCACCGCCCAGGCTCACGCCGCGCGGCCCGACGCTGCCGAGGAGCCACAGCACGCAGTACTGGCCTGCAAGAAAATCCTTCACACCTTCGGGATCAAGCCTCGCGCCTGGCGCGCGGCACTCCCGGGCTTACTGGACAGGTTTTATCGCCATGGCTGACGGACGTGTTTTGATCACCGGTGGTGCCGGTTTCATCGGCTCGCACCTCACCGATGCCTTGCTCGCCAAGGGCCATTCGGTGCGAATCCTCGATGACCTGTCCACCGGCAAGCGCAGCAACCTGCCGCTGGACAACCCCAAGGTCGAACTGATCGTCGGCGACGTCGCCGATGCCGCCCTCGTCGCGCAGGCGATGGTCGGTTGCAGCGCGGTGGCGCATCTGGCGGCAGTCGCGTCGGTGCAGGCCTCGGTGGACGATCCGGTGAAGACTCACCAGAGCAACTTCATCGGCTCGCTGAATATCTGTGAAGCGATGCGTGAACACGGGGTCAAGCGCGTGGTGTTTGCCTCCAGCGCAGCGGTCTACGGCAACAATGGCGAAGGCGAGTCGATTGACGAAGACACGCCCAAGGCACCGCTGACCCCGTACGCGGCGGATAAGCTGGCCAGCGAGCACTACTTCGATTTCTACCGTCGCGAGCACGCGCTGGAACCGGTTGTTTTCCGCTTCTTCAACATCTTCGGCCCGCGCCAGGATCCGTCCTCGCCGTACTCCGGGGTGATCAGCATTTTCAGTGAGCGCGCACAGAAAGGCCTGCCGATTACCGTGTTTGGCGATGGCGAGCAGACGCGGGATTTCGTCTACGTGAGCGACTTGGTCGAGCTGCTGGTTCAGGCGGTCGAGAAACCGCAGGTTGAAGTCGGCGCGGTGAATGTCGGCTGGAACCAGGCGACCACCCTCAAGCAAATGCTCGAAGCGCTGGAAGCGGTGTTGGGCGGATTGCCCCCCGTGAGCTACGGCCCGGCGCGCTCGGGCGACATCCGCCATTCGCGGGCGAACAACCGCCGTTTGCTACAGCGCTTTACCTACCCGGAGCAGACGCCGATGAGCGTCGGGCTGGCGCGCTTGCTCGGCCGCTGAGGTTTTCGCAGCCATGAGAAAGGCGCCGTTGAGGCGCCTTTTTTTTATGCTCGATTTTTGTTGTCCGGGCTGACGTCTTCGCGAGCAAGCCCGCTCCCACAGGGGAATGCGATCAACTGTGGGAGCGGGCTTGCTCGCGAAGGGGCCTTAGAACTTGTAACCCAGGCCGACCATGTAGATGAACGGGTCCACATCCACGTTGACCCGGGCCCGAGTGCCCGGTGCAACCGAATCGTTTTCCACGGTCGCACGGGTGTCGATGTCGATGTAGCGCATTTGCGCGTTGAGCATGATGTTGTCGGTAATCATGTAGTCGGCACCGACCTGGAACGCCATGCCCCAGGAGTTTTTTGCCTTGAAGTTGCTGAAGCCGTTGGACTGCGCTTCGCTGCCGACGTGTTCGTCGTAGATCCAGGTGTAGTTGATGCCGGCGCCGACATACGGCTGGAACGCAGACTTGGCGTCCAGCGGGTAGTAGACGACGCTCAAGGTGGGTGGCAGGTGTTTCAGGGTGCCGAGTTTGCCATTGGCCGCGCCGAGGGCGGTGCCTTTGAGTTTCACGTCATGCTCGAACGGCGAGGCCGCGAGCAACTCGATGCCCCAGTTGCTGGTGAGCATGTAGGCGAAGTTCAGACCCAGCTGGGTGTCGCTGCTCATGGTGGCTTTGCCACCCAGATTGGTGCCGGCCAGCGGGCCTTGATCGACCTTGACGCTGGAGCTGTCGGCTTTCGGGTTGACGGTGATTGCACCGGCACGAACGATGATGTCGCCGGCTTCGTGGGCGTGGGCGAGCGGGGCTGCGAGCGCGAGGGCAAACAGCGCGGCACTGCGCAAGGACTTATGCATGGAGGGCTCCAAAGGACGTTAAAAATGTTCGATGTCCAATGGTACGGAGGCGTCTGATACGGTCTTTTGACTCAGCTCAATGAAACGGTGATGGTCCGGGTTTTTGTGGAACCTTTGAGGGCCTCTTCGCGAGCAAGTCGAATCGTCGCACCGTCGCTCCCACATTGGATCTGTGCATCAACACAAATCCCCTGTGGGAGCGGGCTTGCTCGCGAAAACTATCGATCAAACAATACAGAACCCCCGAATTCACTCCGGCAATTCATACACATAAATCTTGTCCGCCTCCATCTGATACCCGGCATCCGCCAACTCGCTGGTCGATGCCTTGACCTGCAACGCACCCTCGATCCAGTACGGCTGATACAGCTCATCCAGCTTCACGCCGACTGCGCTTTTCACATGCACGATCTGGTTCGACGGCGGTGGCGGCACATGGATGCACGCGCCGAAATACGGCACCAGCAGGAACTCCGTGGTGCGGCCTTCCTCGCTCACTTCCAGCGGCACGATGTAGCCCGGCAACCGAATGTTTTTGCCATCCAGACCCTTCACCACCGGCGCATCGGGCATGTCTTGCTTGGCCGCTGGCGCCGATTCGGCGGTCAGTGCGTTGCTCATCTGCGACATGTCGTGCAGCGGCGTCATGTTCGGCACTTCCGGTGCCGCGTCCGGCGGGATCAGCTCCGACCAGGTCAGTTCTTTCGGCTCGGCCGCCCACAGGGGCAGGGCGACCAGCAGCAACAGCGCAAGCAGAGCGCGGGGCATCGTTAACGTCCTCATAGTCGGATCGACAGGCCATCGGCCAACGATTGGCGATACGCGCGCCAGGCCGGCACGCTGCCCATCAGCAGCGCGGCGATCAGGATGCCACCGAGCAGCGTCCATTCATATTTACTGGGCCAGGCCAGCGGCAAATACAGCCCGTAATTGGCCTGCACGTAACCCTGCGCGGCAGCGATGCACACGTACAGCAGCGCCACGCCGGCAATCACTCCGGACAACGCCAAGGCAAAGGCTTCCAGCACCAGCAACGTCGCGATGTGCCACGGTCGCGCGCCCACCGAACGCAGAATCGCCATTTCGCGTCGACGTTCATTGAGGCTGGTGAGAATCGCCGTGAGCATGCCGATCAACCCGGTCAGCACCACGAACAGCGAGACCACGAACAAGGCTTTTTCCGCGGTGCTCATCAAACTCCACAGCTCTTGCAGTGCCACGCCCGGCAGGATCGCCAGCATCGGCTCGCCACGGTATTCATTGATCTCGCGCTGCATGGCGAAGGTCGAAATCTTGCTGTTGAGGCCGAGCATGAACGCGGTGATCGCTTGCGGCGTCAGGTCCATGTTGCGTGCCTGGTCGGCGCTGATCCGGCCGTTGCCTCGGGCCGGTACGCCGTTGTGCCAGTCGATATGGATCGCTTCCATGCCGCCGAGGCTGATGTGCAACGTGCGGTCCACCGGCGTGCCGGTGCGTTTGAGAATGCCGACCACGGTGAACGGTTTGTCGTCGTGCTTGACCAGGCTGATCGCTGCCACGCCGTGGGCCAGTACCAGTTTGTCGCCGAGCTTGTAGTGCAGCGCGTCGGCCACTTCGGCGCCGAGCACCACTTCAAACGGGTCGGTGGCGAAGGCGCGGCCATCGGCCAGGTCCAGGTGTTGCTGATGGCCGTACTGGTAATGCTCGAAGTACGCCTCGGTGGTGCCCATCACCCGATAACCGCGATGGGAGTCGCCGAGGGACATCGGGATCGCCCACTTCACTTTCGGGTTGTTGGCGAAGTGTTCGAAGCTGTCCCAACGGATGTTGTTGGTGGCGTTGCCGATGCGGAATACCGAATACAACAGCAGGTTCACCGAACCGGAGCGCGCGCCGACAATCAGGTCGGTGCCGCTGATGGTGCTGGCAAAACTGGCTTTGGCTTCGGTGCGCACCCGTTCCACCGCCAGCAGCAGGCACACCGACAGGGCGATGGCGAACGCGGTGAGGATCGCGGTGAAGCGGCGGTTAGCCAGGCTGGCCATGGCTAGACGAAACAGATACATGTCAGACCTCGGACTGGGTGGCGGCGCGATTGAGATCGGCCAGCGACAGATGACGATCGAACAGCGGCGCGAGGCTTTGATCGTGGCTGACAAACAACAGGCTGGAGCCGGCTTCGCGGCATTCGGCGAACAGCAGGCGAATAAAGTTTTCGCGGGCGTCGTAATCGAGGGCCGAAGTCGGCTCGTCGGCGATCACAAGTTCCGGCTGGCCGATCAATGCGCGCGCGGCAGCGACGCGTTGCTGTTGGCCGATTGAGAGTGAATCGGCGCGCCGGCCGAGCAGGTTTTGATCCTTCAAACCCAAGTGGGCGAGGAGCGTGGCCGCCGCCTGATCGACACTGCCGTGACGCTGGATCGCCCGTTCGGCACGCAGTGTGGAGAAGTGGCAGGGCAGCTCGACGTTCTCGCGCACCGACAGAAACGGCAGCAGGTTGAACTGCTGGAAAATGTAACCGGTGTGATCGACGCGGAAACGGTCACGGGCGCCGGCACCGAGTTCGGTCAGCTCCTGGCCGAGCAGGCGAATGCTGCCGCGATCCGGTTTCTGCACGCCACCGAGCAGGCCGAGCAGGGTGGTTTTGCCACTGCCGCTGGGGCCTTTGAGGAACAGGGTTTCGCCGGGTTCCAGGCGGAAGGCGGGGATGTCCAGCAGCGGCGGGTGACCGGGCCAGCTGAAGCCCAGGTCGGACAGTTCGATGAGTGCTTGGGTCATGTGAAACCGGTCAGGTAAGTGGTGAACCCCTGTGGGAGCGGGCTCGCTCGCGAATGCGCTGTTTCAGGCAACTCATAGGTTGAATGCCAATCCGCCTTCGCGAGCAAGCCCGCTCCCACATTGGATTTGCAGTGGATTCAGAACTTTAGCGCGGCAGCCTTGGCCGTCACTTCGACGCCTTGCTGGCCACTCGGGCCGATCAGTTGTACCTGAATTTTCTGGGTTGCCGGGAACGCGGTGAAAATATTCGCCAGGTCCAGGTTCTTCAACGCGCCCGGTGCCGAGCAGGTGAATTGATAGTGGGCGTGGATTTCGCTGTGGTCGTGGTGATGCTCATCCTTGGCGTCTGCATCGTGGTCATCATCGGCGTCCGGCTTGTCGCCGAACAACGGGCTCTCCAGTTCCTGGCTCGCGACCACGCAACCAGCGGCGTTTGGCAGGTTGAACAGCGCCAGTGGTTTTTCGAGCTGTGCATGGGCGGCGGCGACTTTGGCCTTGTCGGCGTCGGTGGTGGCGACGTGTTCGAAGCCCACCAGGTTCATCGCCGGGCTTTCCAGTTCCAGCTCCAGAGTCTGCCCGTCCAGCGCCGCATTCAGGCGACCGACGCCATGTTCGTGAGCGCCGAGGCTGCCGTGCTCGTGGTCATGATCGTGCTCATCGGCCGCGTGGGCGACGGCCAGTGGCAACAGGGCAAACGGCAAAGCGAGCAGCAGACGGCGCATGGCGGGTCTCCGAGAGAAAGATGAATGTTTTGTTATGTAATCTTATAACGTAAGCGAGGCGAGTTTGACCGGCTACTTGGCGTTGCACAAGTCCCATGGGAGCATGCAGGTCAGAAATGTGCAGGAGCAGACGTATGTTGCGAATTCGCGGAAGCATCGGCGACTGGCCGGTGGATTTGACGCTGGAGATGGATGACGGTGACTGGGCGAAGCTCGGCGCCCAGTTGCAGGTGAGCCCGCCTGCGGTCAGTGCGGCGCCGGCCAAACCGGTGAATCAGGACGAGGCGCTGTGGCAGATCGCCAAAGACCTGTTGCGCAAGGCCGGGCATTTGAGCGGGCCGGATTTGCTCGAACAACTGGAAGGCCTGACCGGCAGCGCGGCGTCGGGCAAGCGCCTGTTGGTACGGTTGCGCCATTGCGCGGATGTGAAAGTGTCGAGCGGCGGCGATACGCCGCTCTACAGCTGGATCGAACCCGCGTAGGCGCTGCCAATTGCTGCGATCTTTAGATCTTTCGCTGGTTACCACGCCGCAAAAACAGGATCAAAAGATCGCCGCTCCTAAGGAATCGGGTTCACCTGGCCGGAGCCCGATCAATACAGCGCGGCAAACAATTTGCGGCGGTACGTGGTCACCAGCGGATGATCGTTGCCCAGCAGTTCGAACACCTGCAGCAAGGTCTTGTGCGGCAAGCCTTCGCTGTAGCTGCGGTTGCGGATGAACAGCTTGAGCAACGCATCCAGCGCCGCGTCGTACTGCTGGCGGGCCAATTGCTGGATCGCCAATTGATACACCGCTTCATCGTCCGCCGGGTTTTTCGCCAGACGCGCTTTCAGGTCGGCGGCGTCCGGCAGATCCTTGGCCTGGCCGAGGAACTGGATCTGCGCCTTGGCACCGGCCAGCGCCGCTTTGTGCTCGTCGCTTTTCACGGCGTCGAGCACGGTTTGCGCTTCGCCCAGTTCGCCGCGTTCCGTCAGGCAACGGGCATACAGAATCAGCGCTTTGGCGTTGGTGTTGTCTTCGCCCAGCAGCACTTTGAGAATGGCTTCGGCGTCGGCGAAACGGCTCTCGTCAAACAGCGCTTGCGCCTGTTCGAACGGATCGGCCGCTGCCGGTGGCGGCATTTGAACGTGCGGCTCGAGCATCGCGCGCACGGCGGATTCCGGTTGTGCACCGGCAAAACCGTCCACCGGCTGGCCGTCCTTGAACAGCACCACGGTCGGCAGGCTGCGAATGCCGAAGCGCGCGACGATGTCTTGTTCCAGATCGCAATTGACCTTGGCCAGCAGCAACTCGCCCTGATAGCTCTCGGCAATGGTCTGCAACATCGGCATCAGCACTTTGCAGGGCGCACACCATTCGGCCCAGAAATCCACCAGCACCGGTTTGTGGAAAGAGTTCTCGATCACCGACTGGTCGAAATCGGCAGTCGTAGCGTCGAAGATGTACGGCGTTTGCTGACTCATGGGGGATCTCTTGGAAGCGTGAATGGGGCAACTATACGGCTTGGCGGGGTGTGGCCGGAAGCCGGGTGGCCGTTGAAGGTGTATTGGCCGACCGGGCGCCTTCGCGAGCAAGCCCGCTCCCACATTGGAATTGCGGCGAACGAGGATTGTGTGAGCGACACATAACACCGGTGGGATCGGGCTTGCTCGCGAAGCTCTTAGTCACGCCGCGCGTGGTACAGGCTCACATACCTGAACTCTTCAGGTTCAGCCAGATCCGGCAGGGTCATCGCTTCCAGCATCTCAATGCGTTGATACAACGGATGACGAAAATCCCGAACGCGTGAGTCCGCCACCAGCGCTTCCCGGCCGCGACTCAAAAACTCATCGAGCAACGGCAGGTTCGCTCGGTCGTACAGCACGTCGGCCACGAGGATCAGATCGAACCGATCCGCCTCGGCAAAGAAATCCGTCGAGTAACTGAGCTGCACCTCATTGAGTTCGGCATTCGCCCGGCAGGCTGCAATCGCCAGCGGGTCGAGGTCACAGGCCACCACTTCGAGCGCACCGGCCTTCACCGCGGCAATGCCCGCAACGCCGGAGCCGGCGCCAAAATCGAGCACCCGTTTGCCTTTGACCCATTGCGGAAATTCGGCGAGGTAACGCGCCACCGCCAGCCCGCTGGCCCAGCAAAAACTCCAGTACGGCGGTTCATGCAGAATCCGTTGGATTTCGTCCTGGCTGAACGCGCGGTCCATGTTGTCGCCGTCGATCAGCCAGAGTTTCAGCTCGGTGTCAGGCAATGCGACCGGCACCAATTGCGCATCACCGAGCAATTCACCCAACGCCTGTTGCAGTTCGAGCGGTGCAATCATGGCGCTTTGACGAATTGCAGCTGGCCCAAAGCCTGTGTCGTTGGCTGGCTAATAACTTGCGACGGCAGGTGCAGAATCAGTTGCCCGGACTGGCTGGCGCGGCCGCGCAGTTCAACGCGGGCGCCGGCCGGGAATGATTCCGGGTTGAAACGGAGGCGGAACGGCAACACTTGATTGGTGCCGATCAGGCTGGAACTGGCGAGCAATTGTTGCGGGCGGTCTTTTTCGTCGATCACCAGCAGCGCCAGTTCGATTTCGGCGCCGGCCGGCACACCTTGCAACGTGCCGCTCAATTCACGCTGATACACGGGCAGCGGGCCGAGGTCGGCCGCTTCCCTGGCTTTCTTCTGCGCCGCCTGCGGGGCGGGTCCTGGTGTTGGCGGCTGGGGTTTTGGCGCATCGCTGCCGCAGGCCACCAGCAGGCTGAAAACACTGAGCAGTACGAGCGGTCTTGGGGACATTTGTGGCTCCAGCAAGGTGAAATCCATGGATCAAGCGTTATAGGCAGTCTGTATACCGCAAACCCTATGGCTTGTCTTGCCACGGGGATGCGCTACCATGGCCCTCCCTTTTTTTGTTGCCTGCCACCATGCACTGTCCCTTCTGCGGTGCCAACGACACCAAGGTCATCGACTCGCGTCTGGTCGCCGAGGGCGAACAGGTGCGCCGCCGGCGTGAATGCCTGGCCTGCGGCGAACGTTTCACGACGTTCGAGACGGCCGAACTGGTGTTGCCGCGCCTGATCAAAACCGACGGCAGCCGTCAGCCGTTCGACGAAGAAAAACTCCGCGCCGGCATGCAGCGTGCGCTCGAGAAGCGCCCGGTCAGTGTGGAGCGCCTCGAGTCGTCGCTGGTGCACATCAAGCACAAGCTGCGCGCCACCGGCGAGCGCGAGGTCAAGTCCCTCGTGGTCGGTGAACTGGTGATGGCCGAGCTGCAAAAGCTCGATGAAGTCGCCTACATTCGTTTCGCCTCCGTGTATCGCCGCTTCCAGGACCTCAACGAGTTCCGCGAAGAGATCGATCGCCTGGCGCGTGAGCCGGTGAAAGAATGACCACCGCCCCGGAACAAGCCATCCTCGACGCCCATTACATGGCCCGCGCGCTGGAACTGGCGCGCAAAGGTCATTACACGACGCACCCCAACCCGCGCGTTGGCTGTGTGCTGGTGCGTGACGGGCAGATTGTCGGCGAAGGCTGGCACGTGCGCACCGGCGAACCCCACGCCGAAGTCCACGCCCTGCGCGCCGCCGGCGACAAGGCCCGAGGCGCCACCGCATACGTGACCCTCGAACCGTGCAGCCACCACGGGCGCACACCGCCCTGCGCCGATGCGCTGGTGAATGCCGGTGTGACGCGGGTGGTTGCGGCCATGCAGGACCCGAATCCTTCGGTGTCCGGTCGCGGTATGGCGCGCCTGGCCCAGGCCGGTATCGCCACCGAAAGCGGCGTGCTCGAAGGCGAGGCGCGCAAGCTCAACGAAGGCTTCTTGAAACGCATGGAGCACGGCTTGCCGTTCGTGCGGGTCAAGTTGGCCATGAGCCTGGACGGTCGCACGGCGATGGACAGCGGCGAAAGCCAATGGATCACCGGCCCGGCCGCGCGCTCGGCGGTGCAGCGTTTGCGGGCCCAGGCCAGCGTGGTGTTGACCGGCGCCGACACGGTGCTGGCGGATAATGCGCGGCTGACGGTGCGTGCCAATGAATTGGGGCTGGACGCCGAGCAAACCGCGCTGGCGATGAGCCGTCCGCCGCTGCGCGTATTGATCGACGGCCGCCTGCGGGTGCCGCTGGATGCGCCGTTCTTCAAGGCCGGCCCGGCGCTGGTCGCGACCTGCATGGCGGTTGAAGAGCAATATGCCAACGGCCCGGAATGCCTGATCGTGGCTGGCGAAGATGGATTGGTCGACCTGCGCAAGTTGCTGCTCGAACTGGCCAATCGCGGGGTCAACGAAGTGCTGGTCGAAGCGGGTCCGCGTCTGGCCGGCGCGTTTGCCCGGCAAGGACTGGTGGATGAGTTCCAGATCTTCATCGCCGGCAAGTTCCTCGGCTCCTCCGCGCGACCGCTGCTGGACTGGCCGCTCGCGCAAATGAAGGACGCGCCCGAGCTCAAAATCACTGAAATTCGCGCAGTGGGCGATGACTGGCGGATCACTGCCATTCCAGCGTCCGCCGCGAGCGTATAATTCCCGGCCTGCGCCACGCGAAGGCTTTGTTCTCGAGGAGGACTTCATGTTTACCGGCATCATCGAATCCATCGGCAGTATTCGTGCATTGACCCCAAAAGGCGGAGATGTGCGGGTTTACGTAGAAACCGGCAAGCTCGATTTGAGCGACGTCAAACTGGGCGACAGCATCGCGGTCAACGGCGTGTGCCTGACGGCCGTCGAGCTGCCAGGCAACGGCTTTGCAGCAGACGTCAGCCGCGAAACCCTCGACTGCACCGCCATGAATGACCTGAAAAGCGGCAGCCCGGTGAACCTGGAAAAAGCCCTGACCCCGACCACTCGCCTCGGCGGGCATCTGGTCAGCGGTCACGTCGACGGCGTGGGTGAAGTCGTCGCTCGCACCGAGAATGCCCGCGCGGTGGAATTCCGCATCCGCGCGCCGAAGGACCTGGCCAAGTACATCGCCCATAAAGGCTCGATCACCGTCGACGGCACCAGCCTGACCGTGAACGCGGTCGATGGCGCCGAATTCATGCTGACGATCATTCCGCACACCCTGAGCGAAACCATTATGGCGTCGTATCAGCCAGGTCGCCGGGTGAACCTTGAAGTCGACTTGCTTGCACGTTATCTGGAACGCCTGCTGTTGGGCGACAAGGCCGCAGAGTCTGACTCTTCACAAAAGCCGTCCAGTAACATCACCGAAAGCTTTCTGGCCGCTAACGGCTACCTCAAATCCTGACTCAAGGGGGTGCCTTGTGGCGCTCAATAGCATCGAAGAACTGGTTGAAGACATCCGCCAAGGCAAGATGGTCATCCTCATGGATGACGAAGACCGCGAGAACGAAGGCGACCTGATCATGGCTGCGGGTCGAAGCCGGGGAAATGATCCCCAGCGACGGCGAGGTGATCGAAGGCATCGCGGCGGTCAACGAAGCGGCGATTACCGGCGAATCCGCCCCGGT
>NZ_JBNNWE010000050.1:0-43515 GCF_050280905.1 Pseudomonas sp. NPDC086278 | reverse complement strand
CGGCTGGTCGCGTCGTTTGCCGCTTTAGTGCTGCTCAGCGGCTGCGAGCAAAAAGACCCGCCGCCACTCGACCAGCAGCTCTACGTCTGGCAACGGCAATGGACGTCGGCCCATGACGCCGCATTGCAGGGCAGCCGCGCGGACTTCTCAACGTTGCGCGTGCTGGCCTTGCAGGCGTTCCCCGGTGCCGGGTGGAGTCGGGCGCGGATCGATCCGGCGCTGCTCAAGCGGGATGGTCGACCGCTGATTGCGGTGATTCGTCTCGACGGCCAGCTCCAGGCGCTGGATCAGGACGAAGTCACCGCGCAGATCCAGCAGGTGCTGAGCGACTGGCAAACGCAGGGGCTGACCGTCTCCGGTGTTGAAATCGACCACGATGCGGGTAACGCCCGGCTGCCGGCTTACCGGGAATTCCTCAAGCACCTGCGCACGGCATTGCCAGCGACCTTGCCCTTGAGCATCACCGCGTTGCCGACCTGGCTGCACAGCCCTGAATTACCCGCGCTGTTGGCGAGCGTCGACAGCAGCGTGTTGCAGGTGCACGCCGTCAGCGATCCGCGTCGCGGGCTGTTTGATCCGGATCAGGCCCGGCAATGGGCCGAGGCCTGGAGTCGCATCACCTCGAGACCTTTTTACCTGGCGCTGCCGGCCTACGGCGTGGCCTTGCTACCGGGCGCCAACGGGGCACCGGTTGTGGAAAGCGAAGTGCCCATTGAGCGCATCGTTGAACGCCGGGAATTGCTGGCGGACCCTTCGCAACTGAGCCAACTCGCCGCCGAGTTGCGCGCCGATCCACCGGCGCACCTGGCCGGTCTGATCTGGTTTCGCCTGCCGCTGGCCGGTGATCGCCGGGCCTGGAGCCTGAACACCTTGCGTGCGGTGGCGCGCGGCGAGACGCTCGACAGTCGCTTGAGCCTGCAACTCGTCGCCCGCAACGGCCTCTACGACATCAGCGTCAGCAACCAAGGCAATCTTGACCGTGCCTGGCCGCAACGCGTCACGCTGGCGGTCAAGGACTGCGACGGCGCCGATGCGCTGGCCGGTTATGCGTTGCAACAACGCCCGGATCTGCTTACCTTCACCCGCTTGCGCGACGGTCGATTGCCGGCCGGCGAGCAGCGCGCCATCGGTTGGGCCCGCTGCGCGTTTATTGATCAAGGAGGTTCGAATGTTCACCCGTAACTGGCCCCGCCATGTGCTTTGCCTGAGCCTCAGCCTGCCGCTGGGTTCGGCGCTGGCCTGCGGGCCGGACTTCCCGATGCGTTTGCTGGACAACCGCGCCCAATCGCTGGCGGAACTGCCGGAGGGCAACTTCCAGTTCGAGATCAACCGGCTCGGGCATGCCATTGCCGGGCTGAAGAACGTTGTCGCCACGCCTTACAGCATGGAAGCGACTGACTACGCGGTGCAGCGAGACAAGGCCGAGCAGTCGGGTTTGACGGCGCAGCAGCAAGCGTTGGTGACGCAGCTGCGCAGCCTGACCGATGCCCATGAAGTCGAGACCCAGGGCGCAAGCCTGCCGACCGAACTCAGGCTTTATCTGGCGGGTGCCGTCGCGTTTAACGCGGGCGATCACGGACTGGCCGCCGACTATTTCCAGAAAGTGCTGGCATTGCCGGCCGAGCAACGCCCGTTGCGCAGCACCTGGGCCGCGTATTCGCTGGGCCGTGCGCTGTTCGCCATGAGCGCCGAAGCCGACGCCACGCCGGACCTGCTGGCGCAGTCGCGAACGGCGTTCGAGCAGACGCGGCAATTGAGCATCGACGGCTTCAGTGATCCGCTGGAGTTAGGTGTCGCCAGCCTCGGCGAAGAAGCCCGCGTGGCTCGCAACGCCGGCGACTGGAACAGCGCGATCGAGCTTTACGCCACGCAAAACCTGCACGGTTCGGCGGTGGGTTATACCTCGCTGAAGTTGTTGATGACCGACCTGCTGGCGATGCCTGACGATCAACTTGCCGAATTGCTCAAGGGCCAACCGGTGCAGCAGTTGGTGACCGCATCGCTGATCAGTCGACTGGGCTGGTCATTTGGTGATCAGCCGCCCAACGAAGTGAAGCTGATCAAGCTCCTGCAAAGCAGTACGCGCGGCAGTCTGGATAACGCCGACCGCTTGGCGGCGATGAATTATCAACAGGGCGATTACGCCAGCGCCAAAGCCTTCCTCGAACACGCCGGCGACGGCGGCCTGGCCTGGTGGCTACGGGCGAAGCTGGCGTTGCGTGACGGCGATAAAAACGCGGCGGCTGCGGCGTATGCCAAGGCGGCTCAGGCGTTCCCGCAGAACGAATCCTGGGGCGAGCGGCGCACGCCTGACTACGACTTGGAAAGTGTCCAGCCCAAATGCCGGGTCGAGGGCGAAAGCGCGATTCTGGCGCTGCAACGCGGGGATTATCTGCAAGCGTTCGATCAGCTGTATCGCAGCCAAAGTATTTATTGGTTCGACGCGGCGACGGTCGCCGAACGCGTGCTGACGGTCGATGAACTCAAACACTACGTCGACACTCAAGTGCCGGCGCCACCGCCGCTTAGCCAGCAGGATCGCGACAACTACGTGGCATTGCCGGTGGCGGCGCAGCTGCGCAATCTGCTCGGGCGTCGATTGCTGCGCGAAGAGCGTTACGACCAGGCGCTGGGCTATTTCGACAATCCCGACTTGCAGAAGAAAGCCAGGCTGTATGCGCAACAACGGCAGATCGCGAATTCGGCGTGGTGGCCGACCAAACGTGCGGCCGCGTTGTTCAACGCTGCGTGGACGGCGCGCGAGTGGGGGATGGATATTCTCGGTTACGAAATGGCCCCGGACTACGCCACGTTCGGCGGCAATTACAGCCTCGAAAACAGTGAGCTGAAGGTCGGCCCGTTAGTGGCTGAAGGCGAAGTCCAGCGCCAGCAAGCCAGCGCCGCCAAACCCGACGAGCGCTATCACTATCGATTTGTTGCAACGGCGTTGGCCAGCCGCGCGGCCGACAACTTGCCGCACACCAGTCAGGCCTTTGCGGCGGTGTTGTGTTCGGCGGCGGGCTGGAACAGCAGCCTTGAAGACCAAAGCGCGCTCTATCAGCGCTATGTCCAAGAAGGGCCGTACGTGGACTGGGCGGTGGATTTCGGCCATCAGTGCCCGTTTCCCGATTTTGAAAACGCGAGCAAGCGCTACGTCACTCAAGTGACTGACACGGCACGTTCGGCGCTGCGTCCCTACAAGTGGCCGGTGTTGATCGGCGCAGTCATCGCCGTGACCGCTGCGGCGCTGGTGTTGATCAACCGTCGCCGCCGTCGTCACGCACCCTAAGGCTTACGCCTGTTGAATAAAGGTCAGCCGCACCGCGAAGCCGATCAACAGGCTGCCGAACAACCACTGTTGCAGGCGCTGGGCCGAGGGACTGCGTTGCAGCCAGCGGCCCAGCGCGGCGCCGGCCAGGGCGTAGGCGCTGTCGAACAGTAGACCGACAGCGACCAGCATCATGCCCAACAGCGCAAATTGGCCCAGCACCGGGCCGGCAGCCGGGTTGATGAATTGCGGCAGCAAAACGGAACAGAACAGCAAGGCCTTGGGGTTGAGCAGGTTGGTGAGCAAGCCACGGCGAATCGCTTCCGGCCAGTGCGCTGTGGCTGCGGTTTCATCGCCGCCATTCAGGCTCGGCAACATCGTGGTTCGCAGGCACTGAATGCCGATCCACAGCAGGTACGCGGCCCCGGCCAGACGCACCACATCGAAGGTCCACGGCGCGGCTTTGAACAGCGCCGCCAGCCCCAGCGCCGCCAGTGCGACATGACACCCCCGGGCGATGCCCAACCCCACGGCCGTGGCCAGTGCCGCGCCTTTGCCTTGTCGGGCGCCGGTTTGCAGCAGCAGGATCATGTCCGGCCCCGGCAGCAGAAACACCACCGCCAGCGCCATGAAATACAGCCAGAGTCCTGCCACGTTGCACCCCATTCGTTATCGATTCGGTAACGCCAGTCTAGGGCGCAAGGGCAGAGTGGGTGCTTGCGTAGTCAGCTTCTAAAGCGCTGGCAATTGGCATAATCTGCCGATTCTTGACGTCTCTACCATCCGGATCTGCCAAACCATGAAACTTGACGCTTACGACCGCAAGATTCTCGCCGCCCTGCAACGGGACGGGCGCCTGAGCAATGTGCAACTGGCGGAAAAAATCGGCCTGTCGGCTTCGCCGTGTTTGCGTCGGGTGCGGATGCTGGAAGAGGCGGGCGTGATTCGCGGCTATCAGGCCAATCTTGATCGCGATGAAGTGGGGCTTGGGCTGACGGTGTTTGTCGGGGTCAAGGTTGAGCGCCACAACGATGAACAGGCGGAAGCGTTTCGCCTCGCCGTGACCGCGTTGCCCGAAGTGATTTCGGCGTTTCTGGTGTCAGGGGAATCGGATTTCCTGCTGCAAGTGGTGGTGCCGGATTTGCGCGGCTACGACCGGTTTCTCACCGAGCGCTTATTGAAGTTGCCGGGGGTGAGTGACATCCGCAGCAACTTTGCGATTCATACGGTGAAGACGCCGGGGGCGTTGCCGTTGGGGCATTTGCCGCTTTAGACCGTATCGCGCCTTTCGCGAGCGAGCCCGCTCCCACATTGGATCTGTGGTGTACACAAAACCCATGTGGGAGCGGGCTTGCTCCGGGCGGCGTTCCGACGAAGGCGGCCGAACAGGCTACCCGCTACATCTGCGTCGCCATCCCCTCCACATTCATCGCCGCCTGGCGCAACGCCTCGGACCGTGTCGGATGCGGATGGCAGGTCAATGCGATGTCCTCGGCCGACGCGCTGAACTCCATCGCCACGCAATATTCGCCAATCATTTCACTGACACTCGGCCCCACCAGGTGCACGCCGAGAATTTCGTCGGTGCGCTCATCGGCCAGGACTTTGGCGAAGCCTTCGGTCTCGTGGTTGATCTTCGCCCGGCTGTTGGCGGTGAAAGGGAATTTGCCGACTTTGTAGGCGCGGCCTTCGGCCTTGAGCTGTTCTTCGGTTTTACCGACGCTGGCCAGCTCCGGTCTGGTGTAGATGACGTTGGGGATCAGGTTGTAATTGACCTCGCCGGCCTTGCCGACGATCTGCTCGACGCAGGCCATGGCCTCGTCTTCGGCCTTGTGCGCGAGCATCGGCCCGGAGGTGACGTCGCCAATCACCCAGATGCCCGCCGCTTCGGTGCGGTGGCCCTTGTTGGCGAGCATGCCGCGCTTGTCCGGGGCGAGGCCGACGTTTTCCAGGCCCAGGCCCTGGGTGTACGGCCGACGGCCGATGGACACCAGCACGTAATCGGCTTCGATCATTTCTGCCGTGCCGCCCGCCGCTGGCTCAACGCTGAGCTGAACGCCGTTTTCCGACGTGGTGGCGCTGGTGACTTTCGAACTCAATTTGAAGCTGATGCCCTGTTTGCTCAGCGAGCGTTGCAGGGTTTTGCCCGCCTCGGCATCGACACCGGGGCAGATGCGGTCGAGAAACTCGATCACGGTCACCTGCGCGCCCAGGCGCCGCCATACCGAACCCAGCTCCAGCCCAATGACGCCGGCGCCGATCACCACCAGATGCTTCGGCACTTCGGCCAGCGACAGCGCGCCGGTGGAATCAAGGATGCGTTTATTGTCGACTTCGACGCCCGGCAGGGGCGTGGGCTCAGAGCCGGTGGCAATGATGATGTCTTTGGCGGTCAGCTCGGTCTTGGCGCCCTGGCTGTCGGTCACTGTGACCTTGCCCGGCCCGTCGATCCGGCCCCAGCCCTTGATCCAGTCGACCTTGTTCTTGCGAAACAGAAACTCGATGCCCTTGGTCAGCGCGGTAACGCTCTCGTCCTTCTGTTTCATCATCTGCGCGAGGTTGAGCGTGGGTTTGACCTCGATGCCCAGGTTGGCGAATTCCGCGCCCATGGCCGCGTCGTACAGCTCGGAGGCATGCAACAGCGCCTTGGACGGCATGCAGCCGACGTTGAGGCAAGTGCCGCCAAGGGTGGCGCGGCCTTCGACGCAAGCGGCTTTCAAACCTAGCTGGCCTGCACGGATCGCTGCGTTATAACCACCGGGGCCACCGCCCAGAATCACGACGTCGTAACTGCTCATGGATGCTCTCCTGAAGTGAAGGTTCGGGCTGGTTAAAAGTAGTCTTTGATAAAAATTACGAACGTAATATGTGCGTTGCGGGCTATTTCGGTCAAGGCTTCAGGCTAGCGACAGGTTGGGCATCTTTAGATAGGGCGATTGAGTACGAAAATTTCACCATGTGCGTTATATCGTAACGAAATATGACGTGGGCGAAGAACAACACTGGAGTGGTATGCAAGTCGATCTCGAAGTGGATGAAGCGCCGGTAGCCGGGCTGCCGCGTTTTCAACAGGCGGTGTTCCACGGCCGACGATTGCGACAGTTCGCTATCGGCCTCAGCGTCTTGGCGGCCGTTGGATTGTTGTTGGCGTTTTTTGTCGGATTGTTTGCGCCGCTTTCATTGTGGGCGGCGTTGCTGGTGAATCAGAGCGCCGGTTTGCTGGTGCTGATTGCCGGTATGCAATCGGCGTGGTGGGTGACGCAGTGGCGGGTGCGGGCCATGAATCCGCTGCTGCCAGTGACGGTGGTGCCTGACGCAGAAACCGTCGCGCCGCAAGGCTGGTATGAACGGCTATTGGACCGACTCGACCGGCGCTCGACGCGAATCATCGGCCAAATCGGCGAGCCGACGCTCTGGCTCGGCGGCTGGGCGCTGCTGGCGTTGTACAGCATCGGTCAGTTCTGGAACCTCGCATTAGTGCCGACGGCGCTGGGCGTCTGGGCCAGTATCAGCGCCGCGTTGTCGTTGTTGCTGGCGTTCGGGTTACTGGTGTTCGAACGTCAGATGGCTCAGGAAAACCTCGCCGCGTGGCCGGAAGCGCAGTCGTTGGCGCAGATGAGCCGCGTCGCGATCACGTGTCTGGTGCTCAGCGCGTTGTGCTTGTTGTTCGCCAGTGAGAGTTCGGTGTGGCCGGTGCGTCTGGCGGTGTTGATCGGTGTGCTGCCGGGCCTGGTTGCGGTCGAACTGCTGCTGCGCGCGGTGCTGTCGCTGTTCAGTCCGCAGCGTGAACAACTCGAGCCGTCACTGCTGGCGCGAAGCTTCGTCGCCGACCTGCTGCGCTGGCCACCTCAACCGCTGCTCGCGTTGCAGCACGAATTGCACAACCGTTTCGGCATCGACCTGCGGCAGATCTGGGCCTTCACCTACATGCGCCGGGCGTTTCTGCCGGTGCTGGCGGTGGTGGCCGTTGTCGGTTGGGCGCTGACGGGGGTTCACGAAATTCCGCTGCAAGGGCGTGGCATCTACGAGCGCTTCGGCAAACCGGTAGAGGTCTTCGGGCCGGGTTTGCACGCGGGGTTGCCGTGGCCATTGGGCCGTGTGCTGAGCGTCGAAAACGGCGTGGTCCACGAGTTGGCCACCAGCGTCGGTGAAGCCTCGGCGCCGGTGGCGGCCGAACCTGCGGAAGGCCCGGCCCCGGCCATCGCCAATCGGTTGTGGGACGCCAGCCATGTGAATGACAAATCCCAGGTCATCGCCAGCAGTCGTGGCGACAAGCAGAGCTTCCAGATCGTCAACATGGACGTGCGCTTCGTCTATCGCATCGGCCTCACCGATCAAGCCGCGTTGGCCGCGACTTACAACAGTGCCGACGTACCGACGCTGATCCGCAGCACCGCCAGCCGCATTCTGGTTCACGATTTTGCCTCGCGAACCCTTGACGGTTTGCTCGGTGAAGACCGGGTAGGGCTGGGCGAGGAAATCGGTCGCGCGGTGCAGGCTGACCTGCAAAAACTCGACAGTGGCGTGGAAATTCTCGCCACCGTGGTCGAGGCGATTCATCCGCCCGCTGGTGCCGCCAATGCGTATCACGCTGTGCAGGCGGCGCAGATTGGCGCGCAGGCGTTGATCTCGCGTGAGCGCGGTGCTGCGGCGGAAGCAACCAATCAGGCGCAACTGCAAGCCAGCATTGCCCGTGATCAAGCGACGGCCAGCGCCCACGAAGTCAACTCGGCGGCGCAGGCCGCCAATCTGAAATTCAGCGCCGAGCAAAAGGCTTACGCCAGCGCCGGCCAAGCCTTCGTGCTCGAACAATACTTCAGCCAACTGACCCAGGGCCTGGCCAACGCCAGGTTGCTGGTGCTCGATCATCGCCTGGGCGGCAGCGGCAACGCGCCGACCATCGACCTCCGTACTTTCACGCTGCCGGCTGATCCTGCGTCGCCGCGTAATAGCCCTCAGCCAGGAGCTACCCATTGAGCCAGTCGCCTGCACACGATCACGACGACCACGCCGGCCACGATCACGGCCACGCGGGGCATCACCACGGTCACCATCATCACCATCACGGCGCGCCCGAAGCAGCCGGCCCGTTCCCGTGGCGGCGCATGGGCTGGGCGGCCTTGCTGGTTGCGTTCGCGATTGCGGCTGCAAGCCTGGTGCAAGTGCGCTCGGGGGAGGCGACGGTGATCACGCGCTTCGGTAACCCGTCGCGGGTGTTGCTGGAACCGGGTCTGGGTTGGCGCTGGCCGGCACCGTTTGAAGCAGCGATTCCGGTGGACTTGCGGTTGCGAACGACGTCCAGCGGTTTGCAGGACGTGGGTACGCGAGACGGTTTGCGCATCATTGTTCAGGCTTACGTGGCGTGGCAGGTGCAGGGTGATCCGGACAACGTGCAACGCTTTATGCGCGCGGTGCAGAATCAGCCGGACGAAGCGGCGCGGCAAATTCGCACCTTCGTCGGTTCTGCGCTGGAAACCACCGCCAGCAGTTTTGACTTGGCGAACCTGGTCAACACCGATGCCAACCAAGTGCACATCGCCGATTTTGAAGCGCAACTGCGTCAGCAGATCGATCAACAGTTGCTCACCACCTATGGCGTGCGCGTGCTGCAAGTCGGCATCGAACGGCTGACGTTGCCGTCGGTAACGCTCACCGCCACGGTCGACCGCATGCGCGCCGAGCGTGAAACCATTGCCACCGAACGCACCGCCATTGGCAAGCGTGAAGCGGCGCAAATCCGTTCGGCCGCTGAGCGTGATGCGCGCATTGTGCAGGCGGATGCGACGGTCAAAGCCGCAGATATCGAAGCGCAGTCTCGCGTTGAAGCGGCGCAGATTTACGGTCGCGCTTACGCCGGCTCGCCGCAGTTGTACAACCTGCTGCGCTCGCTGGACACCTTGGGCACGATTGTTTCACCGGGCACCAAACTGATTTTGCGCACCGATGCCGCGCCTTTCCGGGTACTGGTTGACGGCCCTCCGACCCTCGATAACAAGTCCGGGTCGCAGCCATGAAATTAGTTCCACGTGGAACACGTGAGTTAAGTAGCCCCTGGATTCAGGCCGGACGAGTGGCTTTTCTGGCGCTCTACGCGGTGACGGTTCTGGCTGCTTTGGCGTGGGCGTTCTCCAACGTGCGGCAGATTGATCCGCAAAACCGCGCCGTGGTGTTGTACTTCGGCGCGCTGGATCGCATTCAGAATGCCGGGTTGCTGTTGGCGTGGCCGCGACCTTTTGAACAGGTGGTGTTGTTGCCGGCAGCGGATCGGGTGATTGAACGTCGGGTGGAAAACCTGCTGCGCAGTGATGTCGCCGTGCAGGCGGATCGGGTGGCGTCGTTCGCCACGCCGATCAGCGATGCTCTTGCCGGTTCCGGTTACCTGCTGACGGGTGACGCGGGCGTGGTGCAACTCGATGTGCGGGTGTTCTACAAAGTCACCGAACCGTATGCGTTCGTGCTGCAAGGTGAACACGTATTGCCGGCGCTGGACCGGTTAGTCACGCGCAGCGCCGTGGCGCTCACGGCGGCGCGAGACCTGGACACCATTCTCGTGGCCCGACCGGAGTTGATCGGCGCGGACAGCCAGGCCGCCGAACGTCGTGAGCGTTTGCGCGGTGATTTGGTGCAGGGCATCAATCAACGCCTCGCCGACCTGACGGCGACAGGGCAGGGGCTTGGGATTGAAGTCTCACGCGTTGATGTGCAATCGAGCTTGCCCGGCCCCGCCGTGAACGCCTTCAACGCGGTGCTGACGGCAAGCCAGCAAGCCGACAAAGCGGTGGCCAACGCGCGTACGGAAGCCGAGAAGCTCACCCAGTCGGCCAATGAACAAGCGGATCGCGCACTGCAAGTCGCTCATGCACAAGCCAG
Source organism: Pseudomonas sp. NPDC086278 (assembly GCF_050280905.1). Lineage (NCBI taxonomy): Bacteria > Pseudomonadati > Pseudomonadota > Gammaproteobacteria > Pseudomonadales > Pseudomonadaceae > Pseudomonas > Pseudomonas sp. NPDC086278. Next base: position 33,377 of record NZ_JBNNWE010000050.1, on the reverse strand, counting down.
CGAACGGGTGGCGAAAGCGTCCGCCGATACGGCCACGGTATTGAGCCTGGCCAAGGCGCAACAACAAGGCACCGACCCGCAGATGTTGCTGCGCATTTACCGTGAGCGGATGCCGAAGATTCTCGGCCAGGCCGGGTCGGTCACCACGGTCGATCCCCAAGACGATTCCCGTCTGATCATTCAGGGAGCTGCGCAATGACCGCCCCAACCGCCGCCGCGCCGAGCATGTTGTCCTCGGCCGAACAACGCAGCGCTGCGCGTCAACTGACGTTGGCGATGCTCGCCCTCGGGCTGCTTGGCCTCGGGTTGGCCTGGCGGTGGTTGTCGCCAGAGCAAACCGGGGTCAGTCAGTTGCTGTTGGGTTTTGCCTCGCTGCTGGTGGCCGTGCCGGTGATGCGTTCGGCGTGGTACAGCCTGCGTTATCCAAGCCTGCATGGCATTACTGATCAACTGATTGCGCTGGCCATGCTCGGTGCGTGGGCCACCGGTGATCTGCTGACCGCTGCGCTGCTGCCGATCATCATGATCTTCGGCCACGTGCTGGAAGAGCGCAGCGTGATCGGTTCGCAAGAGGCGATTCACGCCCTCGGCAAACTGACCCGCAGCCACGCGCGCAAGGTACAGGCGGATGGCTCGGTGCTGGAAGTCGACAACGGCACGCTCAAGGCCGGCGACCTCGTAGAGGTGCGGGCCGGTGATCGAGTGCCGGCGGATGGCCGGGTGTTGTCCGGTCAAGCGAGCCTCGACACCGCATCGATTACCGGTGAGTCGGTGCCGATGGAAGCGGGCGTTGGCATGCAGGTCTTCGGCGGTGCGATCAACCTTGATGGCTTGTTGCGGATCGAAGTGACCCGCACCGGCAACGAGTCGACCCTGGGCAAAGTCATCGCGTTGATGCAAAGCGCCGAGCGTTCCAAGCCTCCAATCACCCGTTTGCTGGAACGCTACGCCGGCAGTTACATGGTGTTGGTGTTGCTGCTGGCGGCAGTGACCTGGTTCGTCACCAACGATGCGCAAGCGATGCTCGCGGTATTGGTGGCGGCTTGCCCCTGCGCCTTGGTGTTGTCGGCGCCGGCCACGGCGATTGCCGGCGTCGCCGTGGCGGCGCGGCACGGCATTCTGATCCGCAGCTCGGCGTTTCTCGAAGAGTTGGCGGACCTGACGTCGCTGGTGGTCGACAAGACTGGCACGTTGACGTTTGGCACCTTGCGCCTGCAATCCATCGACAGCCCGCTGGAAGACCGTACTCAGCTGCTGAAACTTGCCGCCAGCCTCGGTTCGGCGAGTAGTCATCCGGTGAGCCGCGCGTTGGCCGGGCTGGTGGCACAAGAGCATTTCCTGTTGCTCTCGGACATTCATGAGCGCCAGGGGCTGGGCGTTGTGGCGACGACGGAGCAGGGCGCAGCGGCGCTGGGCCGGCCGGAGTTGTTTGCGCAATTGGGCATCACCACCTCGACGGTTCCCGAGCATGACGGCCCGATTGCCGGCCTCGCGCTCAACGGGGAATTCCTGGCGTGGTTGCTGCTGGCAGACAGCGCCAAACCCGAAGCGCGATTCGCCTTGAACGAGTTGCGTGAACTGGGGCTGGGTCGGCAGTTGTTGCTGACGGGCGATCGGCAAAGCGTGGCCAACACCTTGGCCCGCGATGTCGGCATAGGCGATGTCGAGGCGCAGGCGTTGCCCGAGGACAAACTCAACCGCGTGCTGGCGGAAATCGACAACGGCTTCCGGCCCATGGTGGTGGGCGACGGTATCAATGATTCGCTGGCACTCAAGGCCGGTGTCGTCGGCGTGGCGATGGGCGCGGGTGGGGCCGACATTGCACTGGCCTCGGCCGATATCGTGCTGATCGGCAGTGATCTGCGTCGCCTCGGGACCTGTGTGCGGCTAAGCCGACAATGCCGACATACGTTGCAGGTCAACGTGATCATCGGCCTGGGCTGGACGTTGGCCATCGTGGCTTTTGCCGCATTCGGCTGGCTCGGCGCGGCAGGGGCGATGATTGCTGCGTTGTTGCACAACTTGAGCACGCTGCTGGTGCTGGGTAATGCCGGGCGCCTGCTGCGGTTCCAGGAGCCCTTGCTGAAATTGAACGATGAAAGCTGAGTGGCGAACTCTTGGAGAACTGTGCGTCGAGTTTGCAGTCATCTACCAAGAGGGCACTGCACTCTGTGAGTTCGCGAGGGTTGGCTAGCGCGTTGCGAGTCATAGAAGACGGCTATTAATTCGATAGCCAGCTATTTTTCAGGGATGGTCTACCCTCATTTCAGACGTCTGAAACAAGGGGGACTTTCCATGCTCGCGCAACTTCCACCAGCCTTACAGAATTTGCAGTTACCGCTTCGCCTGCGACTCTGGGACGGCCATGAATTCAATTTGGGGCCGACGCCCAGCGTCACCATCGTGGTCAAAGATCCCCAGATGGTCAGCCAGTTCACTCATCCCAGCCTGGATGCACTCGGGGCTGCGTTTGTCGAAGGCAAGCTCGAGCTCGAAGGCTCCATCAGCGACGTGATTCGCGTCTGCGATGAGTGGAGCCTCGCCTTGCTGGGCGACATGGACAGTCAGCCGGTGCGCACCGTGCACGACAAGGAAACCGACGCCAAGGCGATCTCCTACCACTACGACCTTTCCAATGCGTTTTACCAGTTGTGGCTCGACAGCGACATGGCGTATTCCTGCGCGTATTTCGAGACGGGCAGCGAATCGCTCGAGCAGGCGCAGCAAGCCAAGTTTCGGCACTTGTGTCGCAAGTTACGCTTGCAGCCCGGTGATTATTTGCTCGACGTCGGTTGCGGCTGGGGTGGGTTGGCACGGTATGCGGCCCGGGAATTTGGCGCGAAGGTGTTCGGGATCACGCTGAGTAAAGAGCAACTGGCGCTGGCGCGTGAGCGTGTGAAAGACGAAGGGCTTGAAGACCTGGTCGAACTGCAATTGCTCGATTACCGTGACCTGCCGCAGGACGGTCGTTTCGACAAAGTGGTCAGCGTCGGCATGTTCGAACACGTCGGCCACGCCAACCTCACGGAGTACTGCAAGATCCTGTTCGGCGCGGTGAAGGAGGGTGGGCTGGTGATGAACCACGGCATCACCGCCAAGCATACCGATGGACGCCCAGTCGGCCGCGGTGCCGGGGATTTCATCGAGAAGTACGTGTTTCCCAATGGCGAACTGCCGCACCTGTCGATGATCTCTGCCGAAATCAGCGACGCGGGGCTGGAGATCGTCGACGTCGAGAGCTTGCGCCTGCACTACGCGCGAACCCTCGATCACTGGAGCGAACGCCTGGAGGACAATCTGGAAGCCGCCGCCAGGCAAGTGCCAGAGCAGGCCTTGCGGATCTGGCGACTGTACCTGGCGGGCTGCGCCTACGCCTTCGCCAAGGGCTGGATCAACTTGCATCAGATCCTTGCGGTGAAAGCGCATGCCGATGGCAGCCATGAATTGCCATGGACCCGAGACGATATCTACACGCCTTAAAGAATTGGAGAAATAAGCCGGGCGATCCGCATACCGAGCTGTTGCAGGCGGTGGGTCTCCCGGCTTTCTTCTCTGCTGACCTCGTGGGCCTGGGCGAAGTCATCGTTGAGCATCTGTTCCACCTCGGCGGCGAACGTGCTGTCGACGGTCAGCAGCATCACTTCGAAATTCAGCCGGAACGAACGGTTATCCAGATTGGCGCTGCCGATGGCGCTGATTTCACTGTCGATCAACACCACTTTCTGATGCAGGAAACCGGGTTCATAGCGGAACACCCGCACACCCGCGCGCACCGCTTCAAAGGCGTACAGGCTGGAGGCGGCGTAGACGATGCGATGATCAGGTCGTGACGGTAGCAACAGCCGCACATCGACGCCGCGCAACACCGCCAGCCTCAATGCAGCGAAAACAGCTTCGTCGGGAACGAAATAGGGGCTGGTGATCCACACCCTTTCGTTCGCCGCGTGTATCGCTTCGACGAAGAATAATGAACAGGTTTCGTAGGAGTCCGCCGGCCCGCTTGCCAGCAACTGGCACAGGACGCCGTCGTCCGGGTATACGTCCGGCAGGATCAGCGGAGGCAATGAACGCGCCGCCCAGAACCAGTCTTCCGCGAATGATTCCTGCATGCAGGCCACGACTGGCCCGCGCACCTGGACGTGGGTATCACGCCAAGGCGCCAGCGGTGGTTTCTCGCCCATGTATTCGTCGCCGACGTTGTGCCCGCCGACGAAGCCTGTAAGGCCGTCGACCACCACAATCTTGCGGTGGTTGCGAAAGTTGACCTGGAAGCGATTGAGCCAGCCGCTGCGGGTGGCGAAGGCTTTGACCTCGACGCCCGCGTCGCGCAGCGGTTGCACGTAACTGTGGGGCAGGGCATGGCTGCCGATGCGGTCGTACAGCAGGTAAATCGCCACGCCCTCGGCGGCTTTCTTCAGCAGTAACGTTTGCAGGCGTTGGCCGAGACGGTCGTCGTGGATGATGAAAAACTGAATCAGCACCGCGTGCTTTGCTTCGCTGATCGCAGCAAAAATGGCGTCGAACGTAGCTTGGCCATTGATCAGCAAACGAACTTCGTTGTTCGCCAGGCACGGCATGCGGCCCATTTTCGGCATCGCCCGCAGGGACGCGTAAGCATTGGATGCGCGGGCGGTCAGCGCTTCTTCGACCCAAGGGCGCCAGTTGAGCTCGGAAATCGCCTTGCGCATTTCTTCGTTGGCCTGACGCCGGGCCTTGATGTAACCATCGAAGGTGCTGCGGCCGAAGACCAGATACGGGATGAGCGTCAGGTAGGGAATAAACACCAACGAAAGGGCCCAGGCAATCGAGCCCTGGGCGGTCCGGACGGTGAGTACGGCGTGGGTAGCGGCGATCAGGCCCAGCGTGTGAAGCAGTGCAATCGTATAGCCGAAAATGTGCGGTGCAAAATAATCCATGGGGCAACCTTGCTCCTGAAGATTCAATGCGTAACAGACCATGTTCTGTGCAGAATGTCGCTATTTAATTGGCCCATGAACCGAAGCCGGCGGCTGACGTCTAACGGCCACTACTGATCAGGAGTTACGCAATGAATGTTCGTCTGCCGGGTTTGGCCATGGCTATTGGTTTGGCACTTCCTGTGGCCGCTCAGGCACAGATGCTTCAGCCGGGTTTGTGGGAGCTGACCACCAGCAACATGAAGGTCGATGACCAGAACCTGCCCGATTTGCAGTTGATCCTTGGTCAACTGCAAAACCAGATGACCCCGGAGCAGCGTGCACAGCTGGAGAAGCAGGGGATCACCATGGGCGGCAAGGGCATTCGCGCGTGCCTGACACCAGAGCAGGTGAAGACGGACAACATTCCCCTGACTGATCCGCAATCCGGCTGCAAACAGGAAATCACCGATCGCAACGGCAATCAGTGGAAGTTCCGCTTCAGCTGTCCGAAGGCGCAGGGCGCCGGAGTTGCCACGTTCCTCAGTGATCGTGAGTTCACCACCAAGGTCAATGGCACGTTCAATGCGACCGGCATTCAGCAGAAGGGCAGCCTCGAAAGCCGCGCCGTCTGGTTGGGGCAGGATTGCGGGACGGTTAAACCGAGGGCTTGAAGCTTCTTGAGCAGGCGCACTCCCACAGGGTTTTGCTCATGACCTTGTGGGAGGTAGGCCTCGCGATATTAGTGGCCTGCCATTTTCGTTGATGCCAACCAATCACACGCCACTTCGATGCCCATCCTGCCGAAGTCTTCGCCGGTGCGGCTGCGCACACTGACAAATCCACCCTTCTTTTCTTTTTCGCCGATGACCAATAGATACGGCACGGACTGACTGTGTTCGCGAATCTTGTAGCGGATTTTCTCGTTGCGTAAATCCGAGCGGGCATGCACGCCGCTGCGGCGCAGTGTTTCGGTTACCGATTGTGCGTAATCCGCCTGGCATTCTTCCATGCTGACGATGACGACGTGGGGCGGCGCCAGCCATTGATCCAGGTCCTGTTGGCAGGACCAGCACGTGCCGTAAATCCGTTGTGTCGACGTTCCGCACAGGTGGTCAACGGAAAACGCTTGCAGTACTCGGGTCGCCGGAACATGTGGCCCTGCGCTGACCAACTCGAAGTCGCCCATGCGGTACAGCGGCGTTGTTCCCTGGCGGCGAATCGAGTGATTGGTCGCTGAAAGCGCATGCATGCGCGCTTCAATCAGGGGTAGGTCGAGTTGAGTGAGCGCGCGCTGGACAACAAACTCATGATAGAAGCCGTCGCCCACTACCCGGCCTTCGTGCGATTGCGCCGTCGGATGCAATTGTTTGATCGCCATGGCCAACATCAGCGCACATGAGCGTCGCAGGATCTCCAGGCCATCCGGTTCCTGAGGCGTGACGATGTTGACCCTGGCGTCGGCCTTGATCATGAATTCACAGTCCACCAACACGCCTTCGACACGTCCGGCCACGGCGGCTTTTGCCAGGCCGAGGGAAATGCTCGCGGCAAGCTCGTACACCGACAACGGCTGGTCGTATTCGCGCACTGAACCGTCGCTGAGGGTGATGTGAATCATGTCGATACTCTTGATGCCCGGATGGGCTATGAGGGGTGGTTATCGGCAACACCGTGGCGGCCATTAATTCAGTCTTTATGACACCTTGTTACTGACCTGCCCGGCATCACCGCCAGGGGCGCGCGCGGATGAACAGGGTACGTCGATTCTTAGTTCCACGTGGAACATCGAGTGTTTCCAATCGTGCCTCGATGGTCGGCGGATAGGGCTTCCAACTCGCCAGCGAAGTGTTCATCAACGCAAGTTTCAAGGTAATACGCCCAGGTTTTCTCAAGGGTGTTTGCCGTCATGGGCAAATGAGGAGTGGATTGTTTGAATTGTTATACCATAACATTTGAATAAGCCCGACACCGCGACGGGCATCCTTGTGAGGAATACCTGATGCCCCATCGTCTTCCCGTCACCGTGCTTTCGGGCTTTCTTGGCGCCGGCAAAAGCACGCTGCTGAACTACGTGCTGCGTAACCGTGAACAGCTTCGAGTCGCCGTAATCGTCAACGACATGAGCGAAATCAATATCGATGGCAGCGAAGTGCAGCGCGATGTCAGCCTGAACCGCGCCGAAGAAAAACTCGTCGAAATGAGCAACGGCTGCATCTGCTGTACCCTGCGCGAAGACCTGCTGGAAGAAGTCAGCCAGCTCGCCAGGGACGGTCGCTTCGACTACTTGCTGATCGAGTCCACCGGCATTTCCGAGCCGCTGCCCGTGGCCGAAACCTTTACCTTTCGCGATGAAGAAGGCCAAAGCCTGACCGACATCGCGCGGCTCGACACCATGGTCACGGTGGTCGATGGCTTGAATTTCCTGCTGGATTACCAGGCCGCCGAGAGCCTCGCCTCCCGAGGTGAAACCCTGGGCGAGGAGGATGAGCGATCGATCACTGAACTGTTGATCGAGCAGGTCGAATTCGCCGACGTCATCCTCATCAGCAAAATTGATTTAATCAGCGGTGACCAGCGCAAGGAATTGATCGAGATCCTCGAACGCCTGAATGCCCATGCCGAGATCATTCCGATGGTCATGGGCGAAATTCCCTTGGAAAAGATCCTGAATACCGGCCGCTTCAATTTTGAAAAAGCCGCCCAGGCCCCCGGTTGGTTGCAGGAATTGCGCGGTGAACACGTGCCGGAGACCGCCGAGTACGGCATCGCCTCGACGGCTTATCGGGCGCGCCGACCATTCCACCCACAGCGTTTTTTCAGCTTCATCGATCGCCCCTGGGGCAACGGCAAACTCCTGCGTTCCAAAGGTTTTTTCTGGTTGGCCAGCAAGCACCTGGACGCCGGCAGCTGGTCTCAGGCGGGCGGGTTGATGCGCCATGGTTTCGCCGGTCGCTGGTGGCGTTTCGTGCCGAAGAACCAATGGCCACAAGATGAGGAAAGCACTGCCGCAATCATGGAGAGCTGGACCGCCGGCACCGGCGATTGCCGTCAGGAACTGGTGTTCATCGGCCAGCACATCGACTTCGCACAACTCACCGCTGAACTCGACCGCTGCCTGCTGACCGACGCCGAAATGGCCTTGGGTGTCGAGCGCTGGCGGCTTCTGCCAGACCCGTTTGGGCCTTGGCACGAAGAGGCGGTGGCCTGATGTTGGCGCCCGGTTGATCCTGGCGCTGGATTGGCTCGGCCCAGGCATTCAAGGCTTGAGCCAATTGCCTTGGCTCTGTGCTTCGCAAAACGGCTTCAGATACGCCGCATCGGTAGCCACGCCGTAATAGTGAATATCCTGCCGGTAAGGCATATTGGCCACTTGCGCGTTGCTGCACACGCCGAAAGCACCGGTGGGGCACTGGTCGACGTACTGCACATCGACTTTCTGCCCGGCCAGCGTCGGCTGGCAGAAGCCGTCAGCGAAGAGTTTTTCCGGGATGTTACGGTTCTGCTGGCAGACTTTGACGTCGAGCCGCTCCGCCGTGCTATGTACCACGCAAGCCTGGGCCAGCGCCTCCCCGGAACACATTGCCAAGAGCAGCGACCATCCCATCAACCGCATCCTTCACCTCCTCAGAAAATGCCGACCATGTTGCAGAACATTCCGACTCACGTCATTGCTGGCCCTTTGGGCGCCGGCAAGACCAGCCTGATCAAGCAGCTGCTGGCGCAACGGCCAACCGATGAGCGCTGGGCGGTGCTGATCAATGAGTTCGGCCAGATCGGCCTCGACGCCGCGCTGCTGGCTCAGGACGCCGATGGTATCGCACTGGGTGAAGTGGCCGGCGGCTGTTTGTGCTGCGTAAACGGTGCGCCGTTTCAGATCGGGCTCGGGCGGTTGTTGCGCAAGGCGCGGCCGGATCGATTGTTCATCGAGCCCTCCGGATTGGGGCATCCGGCGCAGTTGCTCCGGCAGTTGGGTGAAGCACCGTGGGTCGGCGTGCTGGCGGTTCAACCATGCGTGCTGGTGCTGGATGCCCAGGCCCTTGCTGCCGGCAAACCGCTGCCTGAGTCGCAACAGGAGGCGCTGAGCCGCGCTGGTTTGTTGTTGCTGAACAAGTCTGAACATCTCGACGAGGAGGACAGGCGGCGAATCACTGCGCAGTTACCGGCAAACCCGTTGTATTGGACGCAGCGAGCCCGGTTGCCATTGAGCGAGTTGCCGGGGCTTGGGGCGCGTGCCGTAGCAGGTGTGGATAACTTCGTCGCGCCCCAAGGCGTAGGGCAGCTACCGGCCATCTGGAGCGATCCTGCAGTGCCGATTTGCTTGAGTCAGCAACAAGAGGGCGGCTGGAGCATTGGCTGGCGCTGGCACCCGAGCCAGACATTCGACGCGGTGCTGCTCGCTCAGTGGCTTGAAAGCCTTGCCTGGCGGCGGGCGAAGCTGGTTATCCACAGCGCCGAGGGTTGGGTTTCAGCCAATGCGCTGGATAACGCCGAACTGCAATGGCAGCCCAGCGAATGGCGCCAGGATTCGCGGGTCGAGCTGATTTTCAGTGAGCCGCAGGAGGTTGATTCATTGCAAAAAGCGCTCGCCGACTGCCGGTCATTCCCGGGCTGAATCATCGATGTGAATCACGGACGCCATTTGGTGTGTTCTTGCCGCCACTGGCTCAGTTCGATCACTTCAGCGCGCGGCTTCACGATGTCGACCACTTCAGGCGAATCGTCAAACGGCATCGGGTAGGGCGCCAGCTCGATCTGCGCGCTGTGGGCGCCGAACTGGGTGATGGTGCCGTTGTGGCGGGTTTCGCCGGTCACCGTGAATTCGAAGTTATAGACACGGGCCAGGCGCCGCCGATTGCTGGCGTCTTTGATAAAACCGATTTTTTTCAAGGCGACGTTGCCGTCCAGCAACTCGATGCCGAGCTTGGTGCAATGCTGCTTGACCCGCTCCAGTGCGCGCTCGCGCAAGCCGTGGTTGTGCCAGAGCCACGCGCCGCCAGTGGCCAACAGCATCAGCACGAAGATATTTCCGAGAGTCAGCATCAACAGGTTGCTCCAACAAGATAGCGCCAGCTTAACTGCGTCGCCGGTCTGTCGTACAGGCTGCGTTTAGTCGCATACTGCGCGGCTCGAATTTCAATCGTTTGACGGAAAACTCACCGCATGAAACGTACGCCCCATCTGCTCGCCATTCAGTCCCACGTGGTGTTCGGCCACGCCGGCAACAGCGCCGCGGTTTTCCCGATGCAGCGGGTCGGGGTGAACGTCTGGCCGCTCAACACCGTACAGTTCTCCAACCACACGCAATACGGCCAATGGGCCGGTGAAGTGCTGGCGCCGCACCAGATCCCTGAATTGGTCGAAGGCATCGCGGCCATTGGCGAGCTGGGCAACTGCGATGCGGTGCTGTCCGGTTACCTCGGCAGTGCGGCGCAGGGCCGGGCGATTCTGACGGGCGTGGCACGTATCAAGTCGCTGAACCCCAAGGCCCTGTATTTGTGCGACCCGGTGATGGGCCATCCGGAAAAGGGCTGCAGCGTGCCGGCCGAAGTCAGCGATTTCCTGCTGGAAGAGGCCGCGGCCGTCGCGGACTTCATGTGCCCGAATCAGTTGGAGCTGGACAGCTTTGCCGGCCGTAAACCGCAGTCGCTGTTCGATTGCCTGGCCATGGCGCGAGCGCTGCTGGCACGCGGGCCGAAAGCGGTGCTGGTCAAGCATCTGGACTATCCGGGCAAACCGGCAGATGGCTTCGAGATGTTGCTGGTCACGGCTGAAGGCAGCTGGCACCTGCGTCGTCCTTTGCTGGCGTTTCCGCGTCAGCCAGTGGGCGTGGGGGATCTGACGTCCGGGCTGTTCCTGGCGCGCGTGCTGTTGGGCGACAGTTTGGTGGCCGCGTTTGAATTCACGGCGGCGGCGGTGCATGAGGTGTTGCTGGAGACCCAGGCGTGCGCCAGCTACGAGCTGGAACTGGTACGGGCGCAGGACCGAATCGCGCATCCGCGGGTGAAGTTCGAAGCGACCGCGATCAGCCTCTGAACCTGCGTCGATCCCATCGTCGGACCGCCGCCCGAAGCAAGCTCGCTCCCACACACATTCAATGTGGGAGCGGGCTTGCTCGCGAAGGCTATCTAAAGAACGCCATCAAACTGACAGAACGACTCAGGCATCACCCTTGATTTCCTGATAGCGCTTTTCCAGCTCCTGGCGAATCTGCCGACGCTGCCGAGCCTGGATGAAGCGGCGCTTGTCTTCGCTGTTCTGCGGTTGCAGTGGCGGTACGCTGGCCGGTTTACGGTCGTCATCCACCGCAACCATGGTGAAAAAGCAGCTGTTGGTGTGGCGCACCGAGCGTTCGCGGATATTCTCAGTCACCACCTTGATGCCCACCTCCATCGAGGTATTGCCGGTGTAGTTGACCGACGCGAGGAACGTTACCAGCTCGCCGACATGAATCGGCTCACGGAAAATCACCTGATCCACCGACAGGGTCACCACATAGCGGCCGGCATAACGGCTGGCGCAGGCGTAAGCCACTTCGTCGAGGTATTTGAGCAGGGTGCCGCCGTGGACATTGCCAGAGAAATTGGCCATGTCGGGGGTCATCAGTACCGTCATCGATAGCTGGGCGTTTCCGGGTTCCATAGCGTTCTCACGGTTCAAGGCAGGTTTGGTGGGTTGCACCTCTGCGGGTGCGTTGTCAGCTTTTCAAACCAACAGTTATCGGGACGCCGGGCGGGTGGCTGCCGTCACGCCTCGATCGATCTGTTTCCATATATTGCACCGCCTTTCTGGCGGAAGTCGCGGTGTTACCCTCCGAAAGTCCACCTCCCGGAGCCTTGCGCCATGCATGCCATCAGTTTTATTCAGGATCTGGCAGTGATCATGTTGGTCGCGGGCGTCGTGACGGTGCTCTTCCATCGCTTCAAACAGCCGGTGGTGCTGGGCTATATCGTCGCCGGCTTCATCATCGGCCCGCATACCCCGCCGTTCGGCTTGATCCACGACGAAGAAACGATCAAGACCCTGGCTGAACTCGGGGTGATTTTCCTGATGTTCTGCCTCGGCCTGGAATTCAGCCTGCGCAAACTGTTCAAGGTCGGCGCCACGGCGTTTATCGCGGCGTTCCTCGAAATTGTGCTGATGATCTGGATCGGCTACGAAATCGGTCGCTGGTTTGACTGGAACACCATGGATTCACTGTTTCTGGGCGCGATTCTGGCGATCTCCTCGACCACCATCATCGTCAAGGCGCTGAACGACCTGAAGATGAAAAACGAGCGTTTCGCGCAGTTGATCTTCGGCGTGCTGATCGTTGAAGACATCCTCGGTATCGGCATCATTGCCTTGCTGTCGAGCATCGCGGTCAGCGGCACCGTCAGCTCTGGCGAAGTGTTTTCCACCGTCGGCAAACTCTCGCTGTTCATGATCGTCGCGCTGGTGATCGGGATTCTGCTGGTGCCGCGCCTGTTGGCTTACGTGGCCAAATTCGAAAGCAACGAGATGCTGCTCATCACTGTATTGGGCCTGTGTTTCGGTTTTTGCCTGTTGGTGGTCAAACTTGAATACAGCATGGTGCTCGGCGCGTTTCTGATTGGCGCAATCATGGCCGAGTCGCGGCAGTTGCTGAAAATCGAACGCCTGATCGAGCCGGTTCGCGACCTGTTCAGTGCCATCTTCTTTGTCGCTATCGGGCTGATGCTTGATCCGCTGATCTTGTTGCAATACGCCTGGCCGATCGCGGTGATCACCGTGGCGGTGGTGCTGGGCAAGATGCTGTCCTGCGGGCTCGGGGCATTTATCGCCGGCAATGACGGACGCACCTCACTGCGCGTGGGGATGGGGCTTTCGCAGATTGGCGAATTTTCCTTCATCATCGCCGCGCTGGGCATGACGTTGCAGGTCACCAGTAATTTTCTGTACCCGGTGGCTGTGGCGGTGTCGGTGATTACCACGCTGCTCACTCCCTACCTGATCCGCGCAGCCGATCCGCTGTCGATCAAGCTGGCAGCGGTGATGCCAAGCAGGCTCGGGCGCGTGTTCGGGATGTATGGCGAATGGCTGCGCAGCATTCAGCCGCAGGGCGAGGGCGCGATGCTGGCGTCGATGATTCGGCGGATTTTGTTGCAGGTCGGCGTGAATCTGGCGCTGGTGATTGCGATTTTCTTCTCGGGCGCATTCTTCGCCGAGCGCATGTCCGCTTACCTGCAAGCCTGGATCAGCGACCCGAGCTGGCAGAAAGCGTTGATCTGGGGCGGCGCGCTGCTGTTGTCGCTGCCGTTCCTGATCGCTGCCTATCGCAAGCTCAAGGCGTTGTCGATGCTGTTGGCGGAGATGGGCGTGAAGCCCGAGATGGCGGGGCGCCACACGCAGCGAGTGCGCCGGGTGATCGCCGAAGTGATCCCGATCCTTTCGCTGTTGGTGATCTTCCTGCTGCTGGCAGCCTTGTCGGCCAGTATCCTGCCGACCAACAAGTTGCTGCTGCTGATTGCGGTGGTCGCGGCCGCCGTGGCGGCACTACTTTGGCGCTGGTTCATCCGCGTGCACACGCGGATGCAGGTGGCCCTGCTCGAAACCCTGGACAACCATAAGGAAACATCCGGGCATTGACCACGCGGTGGCTCAGGCGCCTCAGCTTTCCAGCCAGACGTCCCGCGCCCAGTGCCACACCGATTCCCAGGTTTCTTCGGCGATCAGCTCTTCTTCGGCTTGCCACAGCACCACGGTGCCGTCTTCCTCGACGCAGTAGTAATCGTCGCCGTCCTGGCAGATCGGGATCAGGCTGCGATCGACACCGGCGTCCCAGGCGTTGGCGGCAACGTCCGGCAGATAGGTGTGGGATTGCGGGTCGGTGACGGTCACCGGCTCCAGGCTACCGTAGACCACGTCGCTGACGGTCAGCAAAAATTCTCTGAAGACGAAGGGGATGTCGATGAACAATTGTTCTTCGATTTCCACGATCTGGTCTTCGTCAGGCAATTCCAAGGGGACCGGTACCGGTTCGTTGGCTTCACGCAGTTGTTCGATGATTTCTTCCACGTCCGGGATCCTCTTGCTTGATGGCGCGGTTTAGTTGGGGCGGTTTATACAGTAGCTCGCTATAGATGCAACCGCGAAATAGAAAACCCCGGCATGGGCCGGGGCTTTTTTTGAAACAGCGTCGGGGAACGCTTAACGCTGTTCGGGTCAGCCGTTCTGGCGGATACCCGCGACCAGCCAAGGCTGGTTATCGCCTTGTGGACGTTCCATGTTCCAGCTTTCGCTGAACACTTCGCCCTGGTCGAAACGCGAGGTCTTCGACACACCACTGAACGTCAGGGTGGCGATGGTCTTGTCCGCACGGTCATCAACGCCGTCCAGTTGAACCTGGAGGTTGTCGATGAAGGTCGACTGGAAGCCGTCGCCCAGATCGGCACGTTCGCGCTTGAGGAACTCAAGCATTTGCGGGGTCACGAACTCGGCGATCTTGTCCATTTCGTTGGCGTCCCAGTGCTGCTGCAGGGACTGGAAATGGCTGCGGGCCGCTTCGATGAAGTTCTTTTCATTGAACCAGGCCGGTGCGTTGATCACCGGACGAGCGGCAGCTGGCGCTGCCGAACCGCCGAAGATCGAACCGCCCGCAGGTTGCTGCTGGAACACTTCACGTTGCATCGGCGCGTGGCCAGCAGGCGCCATTTGCTCTTGCTGCTTGCGGCGACGAGCGGCGATGAAGCGGAAGACCAGGAAGGCGATGACCGCCATGATCAGGATGTCGAAGATCTGCATGCCCTCGAAGCCGCCGCCCATGAACATGGAAGCCAGCAGGCCACCGGCAGCGATACCGGCCAGAGGGCCGAGCCAGCGGGAAGCACCGCCGGCCTTCGCTGCAGCGCCAGCGGCACCGGCAGCACCCGCGGTCGCGGCAGCGCCGCCAGCAGCGGAAGAAGGCGCCATTTGGCTGGTTTGGTGGGTCGGCGCAGCGCCGACGCTTTTGCCGCCACCAAAGCGCTTGGCGTTGGCGTCGAGGCTCATCGTCAGGCCGATGCACAACGCCATGGCGATGCTAAGAAAACGTTTCATAAAGGGTAATCCCATTTGTGGATGGCACGCGCGCCATGTTGCACAGCTGAAGAGTTACTGGCTAGCGGCAGAGTGTTTCGGGCTTTTGCCTGACAGGTTGCATTCAGCTTCAGTCAGCGCAATAAGGCTTGTTAACGTTGGTCCGTAGGACGAGCGGATAGTTTCTGTGGGAAGGGTGCCTGGCGTCGCAGCGCCAGCATGATCACCCCGGCCGTGATCAGGCCGATTGCGGCCACTGGCGAGATGTTGGTCATAGCGGCGAATCGAGGAAGAAAAGAAGCACTGCCTCCCCCAGTCCTCTGTGGGAGCGGGCTTGCTCGCGAAGAACGATAACGCGGTGTTTCTGACAAACCGCGGTGCTGCCTTCGCGAGCAAGCCCGCTCCACATTAGCCCTCGGATAGGCTTCAGATCGCTTCGAGTTTGGCGTAACCCAGCATCAGCCATTTGCTGCCTTCGCCGAAGTTCACCTGCACCCGCGCCTGCGCGCCGGCGCCTTCAAAGTTCAGGATCACGCCGTCGCCGAACACCGAGTGCCGCACAGTCTGGCCAAGGCTGAAGCCGGTGTCCGGGATCTCGCTGCCGCCAAACAGGCTGCTCGAACTCTGCTGCTGGCCGCCCCCAAACGGACGGCTGACGCTGTTGGACAACCGCACTTCCTGAATCAGGCCTTTCGGCACTTCGCGTACGAAACGCGAGACCTTGTTGTAGGTTTCGCTGCCGTACAAACGTCGGGTTTCAGCGTAGGTCATCACCAGGTTCTGCATCGCCCGGGTGATGCCGACGTAGGCCAGGCGCCGTTCTTCTTCAAGACGGCCCGGTTCTTCCAGGCTCATCTTGTGCGGGAACAGGCCTTCTTCCATGCCCACGAGGAACACGTAGGGGAATTCCAGGCCCTTGGCGCTGTGCAAGGTCATCAACTGAATGCTGTCTTCGTGCTCGTCAGCCTGGGTGTCGCCGGCCTCCAGCGACGCATGGCCGAGGAACGCCGCCAGTGGCGTCAGGTCTTCGTCTTCTTCGGCGTTTTCGAAGTTGCGCGCGGCGCTGACCAGTTCCTCAAGGTTTTCCACCCGGGCCTGGCCTTTCTCGCCTTTTTCCGCTTCGTGATAGGCAATCAGCCCGGACTGCTCGATGACGGTTTGGGTCATCAAGTGCAGCGGCATTTCCATGCACTTGGCGGCGAGGTTTTCGATCAACTCGATAAACGCTCCAAGCGCCCCGGCCGCACGCCCGGTCAGGCCTTTATTGGCGACCAGCAAGCGCATGGCTTCCCACATCGACACATCGCTATGGCGTGCGTGGTCGCGAATCGCTTCAACGGTTTTCTCGCCGATGCCGCGCGTCGGCACATTGATTACCCGTTCCAGTGCGGCATCGTTGCCACGGCCCTCCAGCAAACGCAGGTAAGCCATGGCGTTTTTGATTTCGGCGCGTTCGAAAAAGCGCTGGCCGCCATAGATGCGGTACGGAATGCGCTCGCGCAGCAAGGCTTCTTCCAGAACGCGTGATTGGGCGTTGGAGCGGTACAAAATCGCGATATCGCTGCGCGCCAAGCCGGTTTTTAGCGCACTTTCGATGGTTTCGACCACGTAGCGTGCTTCGTCGTGTTCGTTGAACGCGGCGTACAGATTGATCGCCTCGCCTTCACCGCCATCGGTCCACAGTTCCTTGCCCATGCGCCCGGTATTGTTGGCAATCAGGGCGTTGGCGGCTTTGAGGATGCCGGCGGTGGAGCGGTAGTTTTGCTCCAGACGAATGGTCTCGGCGTCCGGGAAGTCGTCGGAATACTGATAGATGTTTTCGATTTTCGCGCCGCGCCAGCCGTAGATCGACTGATCGTCGTCACCGACCACCATCAGGCTGTCGCCGCCCTTGGCCAGCAGTCGCAACCAGGCGTATTGCACGGCGTTGGTGTCCTGGAACTCGTCCACCAGAATGTGCCGGAAACGTTTCTGGTAATGCGCCAACAGGCCCGGATGATCGCGCCACAGGTCGAGGGCGCGCAGCAGCAGTTCGGAGAAATCGATCACGCCAGCGCGCAGGCACGCCGCCTCGTAGGCTTCATAGATGCTGCGCATGGTTGCCAGGAACAGGTCGCCGCTGGCTTGAATGTGTTGCGGACGCAGACCTTCGTCTTTCTGCCCGTTGATAAACCACTGCGCCTGACGGGCCGGCCAGCGTTGCTCGTCCAGGCCCAGCTCGCGGATCACCCGTTTGACCAGCCGCTGCTGGTCGTCGCTGTCGAGAATCTGGAAAGTCTGGCTCAGGCCGGCTTCCTGCCAGTGCGCCCGCAGCAAGCGGTGCGCCAGGCCGTGGAAGGTGCCGACCCACATGCCGGCCGGGTTGAGCCCCATCAACTGCTCGATGCGGTGACGCATCTCCGCAGCGGCCTTATTGGTGAAGGTCACCGACAGGATCGAGTGGGGCGAGGCGTTTTCGACCTGGATCAACCAGGCGATACGGTGCACCAGCACTCGGGTTTTACCGGAACCAGCACCGGCCAGGACCAACTGACGACCCACGGCGGCCGCTACGGCCTGACGTTGGGCATCGTTGAGGGAGTTCAGCAGAAGGGAGAGATCATCGCGCATCGGGGCATTCTAGGGTGCGCCGTCACACCGGGCAAACCGAGCTTTGCATTAGCCGATAAAAGAATCACGAATGACGACCGGTCGGTCACTCGCTGCAGGCGGTGACGGGGCTCGCTCACAGGCTTTACGGGGGCAGCGGGGTGCCGAATTTTTTGTCGATTTTATGATCTGGGGCAGTTTGGTAAGGGCATTGGCTTGTGTATGCTCCGTCGACGTTTCGGGCTCATGCTCATCAAATATAAGAACAAGAACATTGCCTATGACCCTCAGCACCGACCTGTCGGGCCCCTCCGTGGAGCCCCGGGTTATCCGCAAACAGTACGCGATGGAAATGGCGGTCGAGCGCACACGCCTGCTCTATCAAGGCTCGTTGCTGCCGACGCTGTTCATGCTGACCAACGGTCTGGTGTGCGCGTGGCTGCTCTGGAGCCCGCAGCGCTACTTTCTGGTCAGCGTCTGGCTGGTCTGGTTGTTGTCGCTCGTGGCGTTACGGGTGATTCAGGTCGCAGCCTTCGATTCAGCCATTCCCAACCGCCAGGCGCACCCGATCTGGCGACGCATGTTTCTTCTGGGCTCGGGCCTCACCGGGCTGACGCTGGCGGGCGCCGGCATTGCGCTGGTGCCTGCCGACAACTTTATTCAACAAGCCTGGGTGTTCGGCCTGATCGGCGCCGCAGCGCTGTCGGCCAGCGTTGCCTATGCGGTCAGCCTGCCGGGCTTTCTATCGTTCACCTTGCCCTGTCTGTTACCGGCCATCGGTTATCTGTTCTGGGGCGGCGACGAGCAGGCGCAGGGCTGGGGCTGGTTCGGCCTTATTCTGTTGGGCGCGCTGAGTGTGGTTGCCTGGCAAGTGAATCGCCTGATTGATCGTGGTTTGTTGCGACGCTTCCAGAATCAGGCGCTGATCGAACACTTGCAGCAAGCGCAAAGCAGTAGCGACCAACTCAACTACGAATTGGCCAAAGAGATCGACCAGCGTCGCGGCGCCGAGGAAAAATTGCGCGAAGCCCAGGTCGGCCTGGAAAACCGTGTCGCCCAGCGCAGCCTTGAACTGGATGCGGCCAATCAGGCCCTGAGCAAGAGCGAAGCGCGGCTGGCGATGGCGTTGAAAGCCAGCGAACTCGGGTTGTGGGACTGGAACCTGCAAACCGACGAAGTCCATCACACCCAGTTGCAGGAATTGTTCGGGCTGGCACCGGAATATGTGACCGCGATGCTCAGCCACCTCAAGCCGCGCCTTCACCCTGAAGACGTGCCGGCGCTGAAGCGCGCGCTCGTCGAGCATTTGAAGGGCCGCAGCGAGGATTACCTGATCGAGTATCGCGTGCGTCACGGCGATGGCCATTGGGTCTGGATCGAAGACCGGGGCCGCGCGGTTGAGCGCAGCGCGAGTGGCCGGGTGATCCGCATGGTCGGCACCCGTCGTGACATCAGCGCCAGCAAGGGGCAAGAAGAACAGCGCCAACTGGCGGCGACGGTGTTCGAAGCCGCCAGTGAAGGCATCGTGATTTTCGACCCGAATTACGCGCTGATCGCGATCAATCAGGCCTTCAGCCGTGTCACCGGTTATGACATCGACGACATGCTCGGGCGTAATGTCGTCGAGCTGCCGTGCAGCCGCGATGCGCGTCGGCACTACGGCGCGATTCATCAGGCGCTGGAGCAGCACGGCACCTGGCAGGGTGAACTGGTGGAAACCCGCAAGAACGGCGAGCTCTATCCGCAATGGCTGCAATTGAACGCAGTGCGCGATTCTCGAGGAAAGGTCAGCCATATCGTCGGCTTCTTCGCCGATCTCTCGGCGCGACGTGAATCCGAAGAGCGCATGCGCTACCTGACGCATTACGACGAACTGACTGGCCTGGCCAACCGTTCGCTGTTCCGTGAACGCCTGCGTGAGGCTCATCAACGGGTGCGTCAGGGTGGCCGACGCAGTCTGGCGCTGCTGCACATCAATCTGGACCGTTTCAAGCTGCTCAATGACAGCCTCGGGCATGAAATTGCCGACCAGTTACTGCAAAAAATGGCTCGGCGACTGGTAAACGCACTGCCTGAAGCGGAGACCATCGCCCGACTTTCCGGTGACGAATTCGCGGTGCTGTTCGATGCCTACGGCAACCTGTCGAGCCTGGCTCGGGTCGCCACCCGGTTGTCGACCAAGTTGCGGTTGCCGATCACCGTCGACGGCCATGAACTGGTGGTCAGCGCGTCCATGGGGATTAGTCTGTTGCCGGACAATGCGCGGGAAATTTCCGCGCTGGTCAGTCAGTCGAACATCGCCATGCAGCATGCCAAACACCTGGGCGGCAACAATTTCCAGTTCTATACCGAAAGCCTGCAAGCCAGCACCCTTGAGCGCTTGCAGCTTGAAAATCAGCTGCGCAAAGCCATCGACGACAAGCAGCTGAAAGTCTATTACCAACCCAAACTCTGCCTCGCCACCGGCCGGCTGAATGCTGCCGAAGCACTGGTGCGCTGGGATCATCCGACCATGGGCCGAATCCCTCCGGGCGACTTTATCGGGCTGGCCGAAGAAACCGGCCTGATCGGGCCGATTGGCGAATTTGTGCTGCGTCAGGCCTGCTGGCAAGCCTGCGAGTGGCAGCGCCAAGGGCTTGAGCCGATTCGGGTGTCGGTCAATTTGTCAGTGCATCAATTGCGTCAGGGCAAGCTGGTCAGTCTGGTGCGACAGGTGCTCGAAGAAACCGGCCTGGCGCCGCACTACTTGGAGCTGGAACTTACCGAAAGCCAATTGCTGGACAGTGTCGAGCACATCATTGCGACCTTCCAGCAGCTGCGTGATCTGGGCGTGAAGCTGGCGATTGACGATTTCGGCACCGGTTATTCGTCCCTCAGCTACCTCAAACGCATTCCCGTGGATTACGTGAAGATTGACCAGGCGTTCATTCGTGGATTGGGCGAGGGCAGCGAAGACGCGGCAATCACTCGCGCGATCATTGCCATGGCCCACGGCTTGTCGCTGAAAGTGGTCGCCGAGGGTGTTGAGCGGACAGAGCAGTTGGCGTTTTTGAAAACCGAGCGTTGTGATGAAGTGCAGGGCTATTTGATCAGTCGCCCCGTCGAGGCCGCTGACTTGGCGGCGCTGTTGCGTATGGACGCCGCGGCGCTTTAGGGCTACATGAAGCGCATGTGGCGTGGAATGGGGATATCGAGTTACGCATTGAGCAGGCAAAAAGCGAATTCTTGTAGTATAACTACAAGCTTGCTACATCCCCGGCACCTGCCAATAACAAAGAGTCCAGCCCTTTGAATCTGCTGCAACATATCGCCCAGTCACGTCACCTCTTACGCAAGTCGGAGCTCAAGGTCGCCGACCACGTGCTGCTCGACCCGGCGGCGGTGATGCACAGTTCCATGGCCGATCTGGCCCACAGCGTCGGCATCAGCGAGCCGACCATCGTGCGCTTCTGCCGCGCCATCGGTTGTTCCGGTTTCCAGGATCTGAAACTGAAGCTGGCGCAAAGCCTCGCGGCTGGCGCGAGTTTCGGGCAGTTTGCGATTCATGAAGACGATTCGGTCGCTGACTACAGCCTGAAAATTTTCGACACCACGCTGCACACGTTGATGGAGGTTCGCGAGAAGCTCGATCCGGTGGAGTTGCAACGAGCGGTGTCGCTGATGTCTCAGGCGCAGCGGGTCGAGTTCTATGGTTTTGGCGCGTCGGGCGCGGTGGCGGCAGACGCCCAGCACAAATTCTTCCGTTTGCTGCTGACCGCAGCGGCGTATTCCGACCCGCACATGCAGGCGATGTCGGCGGTGACGTTGAAGCCGACGGACGTGGCGATTTGCATTTCCCAGTCCGGGCGATCCAAGGATTTGTTGATCACCGCCAATCTGGTGCGTGAAAGCGGCGCTTCGTTGATTACCTTGTGCCCGAGCCAGACGCCATTGGCTGAGCTGTCGACCGTCAACCTGGCAATCGATGTGCACGAAGACACTGAAATCTATACACCGCTGACCTCGCGTATCGCCCACCTGGTGGTGATCGACGTATTGGCGATGGGCGTGGCGATGGCGCGCGGTCCGAGCCTGGTCAATCACCTCAAGAGCGTGAAGCGCAGCCTTCGCAGCTTGCGGTTGTCGCCCAAATCGGTGAAAGCGCTGGACGATTGATCCTGCTGGAATTGTGGCGATGCGGCGTCCCGACAAGCCCCTCGCCACAAAGTAACCTTCATCTCTCTGTAACCCTCGCGCCGCCAAACCGTCATCCCCCGCGCCTATCTTGAAACTCCCGTAATCGCCTTGGGAGACTCGAAATGGCCCAGCCCTACGAAGAACGCAACAGCGCCCTGAAAACCCGTCGTCAGCAAGAAGATCAGCGCCGCATGGAATTTCGCCGCGCCATCGAAGACCGCTGCGAACGCCGTCAACTGTTGGCCGAGATCGGTGATTTCCCTGACCTGGAACTCAACTACTGGCAGGCGGCACCGGCAACTTCCCGTCGAAACGCTCAACCAGCGCGCTGATCTGCACCCGTTCGCTGCGGATAAACGCCAGGAACGCGTGCGCCACCGGTGACAGCCGTTTCGCCTTGGCTTGCACCAGGCACCAGCTGCGGTAGATCGGCAATTCTTCGACCGGCAGCTCGATCAGGGCGCCGGTCGCCAATTCAAGGTTCAGGGCGTGGCGCGTCAACAGCGCCAGGCCCAGGCCCGCCAGCACGCACTCACGTTGAGCTTCGGCGGAAGAGACCTCCTGGGTCTGCGTGAAGTGCACGCGTTTCTCCTTGAAATACTCTTCGCACGCCAGGCGTGTACCGGAACCCGGTTCGCGCAGCAGCAGTGTGTACGGCTCAAGATCCTGCAAACGCAGCGGCCCCATGTGGCACAGCGGATGGTCCGGCGGCGCCACGGCAACGATCGGGTTGTTGAGAAACGGCAGAAACTCCAGGCCCATATCCTGCGGGACCATCGACATGATCACCAAGTCATCGCGGTTGTCCGACAGACGACGAATCACTTGCCCGCGATTGACGACTGTCAGATGTAAATTGACCTCGGGATGCTGGCGCTTGAACGCGGCAAACAGGTGCGGCACGAAATACTTGGCGCTGGATTCCACCGCCAGTTTCAGCTGGCCTTGCAGCGATCCCTGCATGTCCGAGAGCTGCATGTCGAGGTTTTCCAGGCGCCCGAAAATGTCGCGGCTGGCACGCTGTAGTGCTTCGGCTGCTTCGGTCATGTAGAGTTTTTTGCCTACGTAATCGAACAGCGGCTGGCCGATAAGCTCTTCGAGCTGACGAATCTGTAGGCTGACGGCCGGTTGTGTGAGGGACATTTCATCAGCGGCTCGGCTGTAGGACCGCAAATCACAGACCTCATTGAAAATCTGCAACTGACGCAATGTCATACGCATCAATGACTTACGCATTTTATGAACGCTCTCACCCCAGGCTGATGCGCCAACTATAAGTCTTTACTTATGGCTAACCCAATTATTAATCATTTTTGTTAATCCCTTGTGGGGGCTAGTGTGGGCCTGCGACTAAATTGAAACATTTAGTCACGCGTCGACCTGGTCTAGCAGGTCGTGGTGCCACCGGCTCAAGGGAACCTCCAATTGATAACAAAGATCCTGATCGCCAACCGTGGTGAGATTGCCGTACGAATCGTACGTGCCTGCGCCGAAATGGGCATTCGCTCGGTCGCGATCTATTCCGACGCCGACCGTCATGCCTTGCATGTGAAGCGTGCGGACGAGGCCCACAGCATTGGTGCCGAGCCACTGGCCGGTTACCTGAATGCGCGCAAGTTGGTGAACCTGGCTGTCGAAACCGGTTGTGATGCATTGCATCCCGGCTACGGATTCCTCTCGGAAAACGCCGAACTGGCCGATATCTGCGCCGAGCGCGGGATCAAATTCATTGGTCCATCGGCTGAAGTCATTCGCCGCATGGGCGACAAGACTGAAGCCCGCCGCAGCATGATAAAGGCCGGCGTGCCGGTCACGCCGGGCACCGAAGGCAACGTCGCGGACATCGCCGAAGCCTTGGTCGAAGGCGACCGTATCGGTTATCCGGTCATGCTCAAGGCGACCTCCGGTGGCGGTGGTCGTGGGATTCGTCGCTGCGACAGCCGCGAAGAACTCGAACAAGCTTTCCCACGGGTGATTTCCGAAGCGACCAAAGCCTTTGGTTCGGCGGAAGTGTTCCTGGAAAAGTGCATCGTCAACCCGAAGCACATCGAAGCGCAGATCCTCGGCGACAGCTTCGGCAATGTGGTGCATCTGTTCGAGCGCGATTGCTCTATCCAGCGCCGCAACCAGAAGCTCATCGAGATCGCCCCGAGCCCGCAACTGACCCCGGAACAGCGCGCCTACATCGGCGACCTGTCGGTGCGTGCGGCCAAGGCCGTGGGTTACGAGAACGCCGGCACCGTGGAGTTCCTGCTTGCCGAGGGCGAGGTGTACTTCATGGAGATGAACACTCGCGTGCAGGTGGAACACACCATCACCGAAGAAATCACCGGCATCGACATCGTGCGTGAGCAGATCCGCATCGCGTCCGGCCTGCCGCTTTCGGTGAAACAGGAAGACATCCAGCACCGCGGTTTCGCGCTGCAATTCCGGATCAACGCCGAAGACCCGAAAAACAACTTCCTGCCGAGCTTCGGCAAGATCACCCGTTACTACGCGCCCGGCGGTCCCGGCGTGCGCACCGACACGGCGATCTACACCGGCTACACCATTCCGCCGTTCTACGACTCCATGTGCCTGAAACTGGTGGTGTGGGCGTTGACCTGGGAAGAGGCAATGGACCGTGGCTTGCGCGCCCTCGACGACATGCGTCTGCAAGGGGTCAAGACCACCGCCGCGTACTACCAGGAAATCCTGCGTAACCCGGAATTCCGTAGCGGCCAGTTCAACACCAGCTTCGTTGAAGCCCACCCTGAACTGACCAACTACTCGATCAAGCGCAAACCCGAAGAGCTGGCCCTGGCCATCGCCGCCGCCATCGCCGCCCACGCAGGCCTGTGAGGAATATTCCAATGACCAAGAAAATCCACGTAACCGACACAATCCTGCGCGACGCCCACCAATCGCTGCTCGCCACCCGGATGCGCACCGAAGACATGCTGCCGATCTGCGACAAGCTCGACAAAGTCGGCTACTGGTCGCTGGAATGCTGGGGCGGCGCAACGTTCGACGCCTGCGTGCGCTTTCTGAAAGAAGACCCGTGGGAGCGCCTGCGCCAACTGCGTGCGGCGCTGCCTAACACGCGCCTGCAAATGCTGCTGCGTGGCCAGAACCTGCTGGGCTACCGCCATTACAGCGATGACGTGGTCAGAGCCTTCGTCGCCAAGGCAGCGGTCAACGGCATCGACGTGTTCCGCATTTTCGATGCGATGAACGACGTGCGTAACCTGCGCGTGGCCATCGAAGCGGTGAAAGCCGCCGGCAAACATGCCCAGGGCACCATCGCGTACACCACCAGCCCGGTGCACACCATCGAAGCGTTCGTGGCGCAAGCCAAGCAAATGGAAGCCATGGGCTGCGACTCGGTCGCGATCAAGGACATGGCCGGCCTGCTGACGCCGTACGCCACTGGCGAACTGGTGAAAGCGTTGAAATCCGAGCAGTCGCTGCCGGTGTTCATCCATTCCCACGACACCGCAGGCCTGGCCGCAATGTGCCAGCTCAAGGCCATCGAAAACGGCGCCGATCATATCGACACCGCGATCTCCAGCTTCGCCTGGGGCACCAGCCATCCGGGCACCGAGTCGATGGTCGCCGCCCTTAAAGGCAGCGAGTTCGACACCGGCCTGAACCTGGAATTGCTGCAAGAGATCGGCCTGTACTTCTATGCCGTGCGCAAGAAATACCACCAGTTCGAAAGCGAGTTCACCGCCGTCGATACCCGTGTGCAAGTCAACCAGGTGCCGGGCGGGATGATTTCCAACCTGGCCAACCAGTTGAAAGAGCAGGGCGCACTGAACCGCATGAGCGAAGTGCTGGCCGAAATCCCGCGCGTGCGTGAAGACCTCGGCTTCCCGCCGCTGGTGACTCCGACTTCGCAAATCGTCGGCACCCAGGCGTTCTTCAACGTGCTGGCCGGTGAGCGCTACAAGACCATCACCAACGAAGTGAAACTCTACCTGCAAGGCGGCTACGGCAAAGCACCGGGCACGGTGAACGAGAAACTGCGTCGTCAGGCGATCGGCAGCGAAGAAGTGATCGACGTCCGCCCAGCCGATCTGCTGAAGCCGGAAATGACCAAGTTGCGTGCCGAAATCGGTGCCGTGGCCAAATCCGAAGAAGACGTGCTGACCTACGCCATGTTCCCGGACATCGGCCGCAAGTTCCTCGAAGAACGCGCTGCCGGCACCCTCACGCCAGAAGTGCTGCTGCCGATTCCTGAGGCGGGCGGCGTGGCCTCCGCTGGCGGCGAAGGCGTGCCGACGGAGTTCGTCATTGACGTTCACGGTGAAACCTACCGCGTCGACATCACTGGCGTCGGCGTCAAGGCGGAAGGCAAGCGTCACTTCTACCTGTCCATCGACGGCATGCCGGAAGAAGTGGTGTTCGAACCGCTCAACGAATTCGTCAGCGGCGGCAGCAGCAAGCGCAAGCAGGCCACCGCTCCGGGCCACGTCAGCACCACCATGCCGGGCAACATTGTCGACGTCTTGGTCAAGGAAGGCGACACCGTGAAAGCCGGGCAAGCCGTGCTGATCACCGAAGCGATGAAGATGGAAACCGAAGTCCAGGCCGCCGTCGCCGGCAAAGTCACCGCCATTCACGTGGCCAAGGGCGACCGGGTGAATCCGGGCGAAATCCTGATCGAGATCGAAGGCTGAGTTAACAGCCTCGATAGACCGCTTTAAACCTCGGGGGGGCATGTGCTCCCCTTTTTTTGCCTGTCATTTGGGGCGCCTCGTGCCCATGTGGGAGTGACGATTCGACTTGCTCGCGAAAGCGGTGGGTCAGCTGACATACATGCTGAATGACACACCGTATTCGCGAGCAAGCCCGCTCCCACATTTACTGCATCGCGTCAGTGAGAGCGGCGCGGGTTATTCAGAACGCCATCCGCCACTGGCCGGTTACGCCGTGGTTGCGGCTGTCGGTGCCTATCTCGCCGTTGAGGCCGACGCCAATGCTGTGCTGGGTGGACAACCCGAGGTCCAGCCCTGCATCCACCAACAGGCTGTCACGATCCAGCGGCGCGCCGCTAACGGTGAAGTTCTTGCCGCCGGTCACCAGGCGCTGGCGGGTGTCGCTGTAGATATCGCCATACGTGTGTTTCCAGCCGGCACTGAAGCGCGGCGTCAGTTGCATGCCGTTATCCAGCGTGTTGAGTTTCGCCAGGCGAAGGCCGAAGGTGCTGTGCATGTTGTTCCGGGTCTGGCCCTGGACCTTCAACGCGGCGGCGCCGCCTTTTTCGGTGTAGCCGTCGCGCTGGTAGCGTTGGTAGCCAAGGTTGGCGAAGGGTTCGATGCTGACGTTGGCGCGGCCCAGGTTGTAACCGACTTCGGCGAAGGCTTGTTCGGTGTTGGCGTCGTAGCGGCCTTGAGGGCGGTCGCTGAAACCGTTGAACGCTACCCGGCGTGCGGTGCTGCCGTCGTGGCGGCTGTAAGTCGCGCCCAGACGAAGCGCCATCGGACCGTGCTGACGCAACGCATAAGCGCCCACATGCCAACTGTCGAGATCGCCGTCGAATTCCTTGCTGTCCAGTCGAGTCCGGGATGTACCGCCCATTAACCCCAGGCGCCATTCCTCATCGATGCTCCAGTCCGCGCCGAGCAGCAGGCCTTTGCTCGAATGTTGCAGGGGGGCAACGCCGCGATCGAGCTTTCCGCCGTGGCCAAGCGCTTGCAGCCAGACCCGGCCATGGTCTTCGGTGCCGGCCGCCAGACGTGGCGCATTGTTCCGCTCGCGCAAGTTGCCGCTGCCGTGAGTACTGTCGAGTTGGCGCATGGCCGAGAGCAGGCTGCCACTCACCGGATCGACACTGCTCAAGGTCGCTTTGGCGAGGTTGGCGTTGCTGGCGCCGGCCAGTTGCTCAAGGGCGAGGGCGGCTGTTTGCTTGTTCGAGGCGAGCAGGGCGGCGACGGCGGCGTTCGTTGGGGTGGGTGGTGTTTGAGCGGTTACCGGAGTGCTGGCGGTGGGCGACGGCTTTGGAACGGCGCCGGGAGTATCGGGCAAGGCGGAAGGTTGCGGCGCCGTTTCCGAGGTGTCTGCGATGGCCGCAGGTTGTAGCGCAGTGGCGGAGATGCCCTCGACGGTGGAGGGTGCTGCAACGGCTTCGGGAGTTTCAGTGGCAGCGGATGGCGTTAATTCGGCGACTGCCGTGTTTACGGTTTCTGCAGGTATTTCAACGCCCGGAATGACAGGTGGCTCAACGATGTTCTTACCGAACTCGCGTCCATTTTCGCTAGTAGCAAGGTTCTCGATAGGCACATCGTTACGGGCGTAGGTCAGGCCGACATTGGTTTTGTTGTAGTGGAGTTCGGGTTCCATGTAGGCCAGGTCATTGAGGACGCTGCCGAATTCGCCTTCGACCTTTTTCGCCTCAATGAGGGTGTGTCGGCTGCTGGGTGGATAGACGCCCGGCATTGTGACGATTTTCAGCGTTGAGCCGCCCAGGCTGGCAGTGCCTGCGACCTTGATGGTTTCGCCTTTGCCGTCCGGGTTGATCTCGTAGGCCAATACGCCGGTTTTGGAAAGGCTCAAGTCACCTCTGACCTTTGGAGCACCGTGCAGTCTATTGACGTTGACTTGACCGTGTACGTGAAGGCTGCCGACGGTGCCAGAGCCCGCGAAGGTGCCACCTTCTTCGACGTCGACGCGGCCCCTGATGTCGCCGTTGTTGAAGAGTTGCCCCACCGCAATCGCACGACCGAGGATCTTGCCGTTGTTGGTCAGCACGCCGTCCCTGAACACCGCCACACCGTCTTTGAAATCGCTTTTGCTGTTCAACGTCCATGAGCCTTGGGAACTGAACAGGCCAGCGAAGTTTTTTGTGTCTCCCAACTCTCCACCGTCAGAGGCATCAAGGTGTATGACATTCATGCCTTTGCCGCCGTCAGCCCGGCCTTCGAAGCTGCCACCGTTCTTCAAGATGATGAGGTCGTTGGCCTCTTTTCCTTTTATGAGCCTGCGAGGTGAGTCGACCTCTGAGACAACGGTATTTCCGGCGTTGGTAAAGGCTTGAAGAACACCCAGAGGGTCGCGTTTCAACTCAATCCTCGGCAATTCCCCGGCATCGACGGGGGCAGGTGATTCGGTGTGAACAGACGGCTCTTGAGCGTTTGAAAATCCAGCGCATCCCAGCACCAGCGCAATGGCCAGCGTAAGGCGATGTGGTCGGAACTTGAATGGATCAGACATCGGGTTTGGCCTTTTTCGAAGGAAGGCCAAACTCTAAAAGTCGCTGCAATTTCAGGATGCCGGGCATTTCCGGGTGCGTTGAAAGGCATGGAAACGTCGCTTGTAGCCGAATCTACCGAGGGCCTGGAACACGTCCGGTTTCAACGATCATCAAACGTATTGCCCTACAGCAATCCCGGAAGCATCTGTTGGCGAAAAATCAGAAGCTCATCTGCCATTGACCCATCAACCCGTGATTGCGGCTATTGCTGCCGATCTCCCCGCTGTAGCCCACCCCCACCGTATGCCGCGCCGAGATGCCCAGGTCGAGTCCGGCTTCCAGCACCAGGCTGTCGCGATCCAGTGCGCTGCCATCCACGCTGAATGCAGTCCCCCCGACCACAAACGCCTGACGCGTCGAGCTGCTCACGTCGCCATAGGTGTGCTTCCAGCCCGCCGTCATGCGCGGCGTCAGGCTCATGCCGTTGTCCAGCGTATTCAGGTGTGCCAGGCGCAGGCCGAAAGTGCTGCTGAAGTTGTCCTGGGTTTGCTCGTCGACGTGCAGTGCGGCAGCTCCTCCTTTTTCCTGATAGCTGTCGCGGTGATAACGCTGGTAGCCGAGGCTGGCGAAGGGCTCGGCGCTGAGGCGGCCGCTGCCCATCGCGTAGCCCAGTTCGGCGAAGGCTTGCTGGCTGTCGGCGTCGTAATCGCCTTTTGGTCGGTCGCTGAAACCGTTGAAGGCAACGGTGCGTTTGCTTTCACCCTGGTGGCCGCTGTAGGCCGCGCCGAGGCGCAGGGCGAATGGGCCGCTTTGCCGTAGCGCGTAGACGCCGGCGTGCCAGCTCTCGACGTTGCCATCGACGCCGGTGGCGTCCAGGTCGGTCCTCGAGTAACCGCCAAGCATGCCCAGGCGCCATTGCGGATTCAGCGCCCAATCGGCACCGAGCACGCTGCCTTTGGTGCGCTGTTCCAGGCCGCTGCTGCCGTGTTCGCCATCGAGCTTGCCGTAGCCGCCAATGGCTTGCAGCCAGAGTCGGACCTGCGCGTTCGGGTCGTTCAGGTTGCGCGCTTCGGACGGCACGCCGCTGGAGGCGAGCACCGGCGTGTCGCGCTGATCGAGGCCGACCAACAATCCCGCCCCGCCGCCCATGTGTTGCATCGCCGACAGCATGCTGCTGCCGATCTGACTGCTGGCGCCCAGTGTGGCGCTGGTCAGGTTGGCATTGCTGGCGCCGGCCAGTTGTTCGATGGCGCTACCGGCCGTGGCATTGGTGGTATTGAGCAGGGCGTTGTACAGCGCGTTGTTTTTGCCGATCGAGGCCAGGCTGTTGGCGGCGCTGGCGCCGTTGCCGGTCACCGCGAGTTGGTTGAAGGCAACGTCGTTGCGGGTATAGGTCAGGTCGACTGCGGTCGGGGTGTAAGCCAGGGTCGGCGTGAGAAACGCGTAGTCGCTGGTGACCTTGCCGAAAGTCCCGTTGATGCTCGCCGCTTGCAGCACGGTGTAGTGGCTTTGCCACGGATAGGTGCCGCTGCCGGGGTTCACCGCCAGCGTCGCGCCGTTCAAATTGGCCACGCCGCCGACCTGGATCGGCGCGCTGCTGCCATCGGCATTGACGCCGAAGGCCAGGGTCGAGCCGCTGCCCATGGTCAGGTCGTTTGTGATGGTCGCGGTGCCGAGTTGGGAGTTGGTGCGCAGTGTGCCGTTGACCAGCAGATTGCCCACCGAACCACCGCCAGCGTATACACCGCCGGCATCGACCGTCAGGGTGCCAGCGATGCCGCCCTGGTTGATCAGCGTCGCGCCATTGCGCACTGCGCCGCCGTCGCTGAAATCACCGCTGCCGGTCAGGGTCCACGCGCCCTGTCTGACCTCCAGCCATTCGAAGTTGCGACTGGCGCCGAAACTGCCGCCCGATGCGTCATCCATCACCACACGGTCGTAACCGCTACCGCCGTCGACCACGCCGACGAATCGACTGCCATTGCGCAGGGTCAAATTGTCGTTGCCGCCGCCCAGGTCCAGTGCCAGGCCGTTGCTGCCGCTGATGGTGCCGCCGTTGATGACGCTGTCATCGAACTCGCCGACGAACTTCACGCCAAAACCATCGAGGCCCTGGATGGTGCCGAAGTTTTCCAGGGTGGTCGCCGCCACGCCCGAACCGCCGCTGCCGTCGTCCACCAGAATGGCGCTGTTGGCGCCGCTGATCAGCGCTCCGTTGGCGTTCAACACATAGCCGCCGCCCAGCGCGATGCCTTCACTGCCGTTGGCGAAACCACCCTTGTCCACACCGCCCGCGCCGACGCCCTGAATGGTGCCGTAGTTTTCGATGTGCGCGAGTTTGTCGATGTCCACGCCATCGCCGTCGCCGTTGGGTTGCAGGCCCGAATAGGCGCCAGTGATCGTGCCGTGGTTGATTACCGTGCCATCGCCATCGGAGCCATAACCCGAGCCGTTGCGACCAGTGATGGTCCCGAAGTTCACGAGTGTGGCGCCAAGGTCGGTGGTGATGCCGTGGCGACCGCCGGAAATGTTGCCGTAGTTGGTCACCGTGACCCCGGTCGCGGTGTCGATATCGATGCCGTCGAATTTTTCATCGGCATTGTGCGAGTCGCCGGTGGAGATCTCGCCATAGTTGGTGATCGTCGCATTGGCCCCCGTCTTCATGCCGTCGCTGGCGTCCCCTCGAATCAAGCCGCCGGCGCGGTTGATGATCGTCGTTTTGACGCCGGCGCTGCGCAATGCATCGAGGTCCAGGCCTTGGCCGGTGGTGGAGCGAATGATGCCGCTGTTGTCGATCAGCAAACTGCCGCCGGGGAAATTGCTGTCGATGCGCAGCGCATCGTTGAAGCCGGGAATCTGCCCGCCGGCGCGGTTATAGATGCTGTAGTTGCGCGCCTGGGTCAGGTCGCCGCTGCTGTCGATCGCCCGGCCACCAGTGGAAATGATCTGGCCCGCGTTATCGATCACCACGCCGGCGCCACTGGTGCTGTCCTTCAGGCTCACGGTCTTGCCCGCGTTACTGATGCTGCCTGGCGCCGAGATCGTCAGCGTGTCACTGCCGCCGAGGGTTTGCGCCGCGGTGGTGGCGGTATCGATCTGTACGTTTTTGGCGTGGGCGGCAGTGGCACTGATCAGCAACGCGATGGTGAGCGCCAGGCGCTGGGGCGAGAACGGCATGGATGGACAGCCTTTTTGTTATAAGCGGGGCGTCCTGTATAGCGGAGGGTTTTTACAAAATGATGTCTAGGTTTCACATGTGCATTATTTTGCGATTTTGAAAGGATTTTGATCCTTGAACTGCATTTTAATGCATTCAAGAAGGTGTTCCGAACGTCATGAATGCACTATATTGCATTCATGACTTCAAAAACCTTTAAGAAAATGCATTTAAATGCAGGTGAAGACGGTATGTACAACCATGGCCGCAACACCGCGATCATCCGCGGCACAGCTTCGTATCGCCTGGCGCCGATCTACGATTTGGCGCCGATGGTGATGGACGATGAGGGTGTGACACGCACCACCAAGTGGCCAAAGGAGTTAGAAAGAGCGGGGGACGTTGATTGGCGCGGAGTGTGTCGTGCATTGGCCAATATTGCCGATCCGGATGATCCGTTGGCCGGGCTAAATGATGCGCCCGAATCATTCGATCGATTGCGCGAGGACGCCAGACGCCTCGCCGCACTGCCCGATATTTTGACTGCCAGTGGACTGCCCGCCGCAACGATGAACCATCCGCGAATTGCCTTGAAAAATCTGCAGCAGCGTTTGAAAGAGTGGGATCTGAAATGAGCATGACTGTTGCAGAGCGCACTCTGCTCATAGAAAGCATCCAGACAGCGCTGGCTCAAGGCACCCTTGAAACAGGCGAAGCGGTTCGTCGATTACGCGTCGAGGTCACAGGTTTGCACCAGTCCCAATTCGCAAAAATGTGCAAGATTTCGGTCCGCACGCTGGTGCATATCGAGCACGGCGAAGGGAATCAGACATTGAAATCGCTGAACGCAGTGTTCCGTCCGTTTGGACTGAAGATGGGCGTAGTGCGAATTCGACGCGAAGTGAATTGATACGGCTCTAGCCAATATGGAAACCGGGCTTTCGACGATAGAAAGCTTCGCGGGCCAGTCGGACCGTTGCGGCGTCGCGACTGGCCCGCGAAGGCGTTTTCTCAGGCCAATGTCAGCCGCGGCATTCTGCCAACGTTTTCGCCTGCCCCGATGGCGTCTGGTTTTCATCACTCAACCAGCGCTCGAACCCGGCGCCGACCGTCGGCCATTCCGAGTCCAGAATCGAGTACCACGCGGTATCGCGGTTCTGCCCTTTGACCACCATGTGCTGGCGGAACACGCCTTCAAAACTGAATCCCAACCGCTCCGCCGCGTACTTGGAGCGGGCGTTGCCGTTGTTGCATTTCCACTCCAGGCGACGATAGCCCAGCGCAAAGGATTGCTTGGCCAGCAAGTAAACCGCTTCGGTACTTTTCGGCGAACGCTGCATCGGCGCACCGA
>NZ_JBNNWE010000049.1:0-44789 GCF_050280905.1 Pseudomonas sp. NPDC086278 | reverse complement strand
ATTTCGAACGGCGCGTAGTTCCAGTTCAGGGCCTTGCGGGTCAAGGCGATTTCCGCGTCACCCAGCGGGGCGCCGTGGCAGTCTTCTTTACCCTGTTTGTTCGGCGAGCCGAAACCGATGGTGGTCTTGCAGCAGATCAGCGTTGGCTGAGCGCTTTTACGCGCGGTTTCGATGGCGGTCTTGATCTCTTCCGGGTCATGACCGTCAACGTTGCGGATCACCTGCCAGTTGTAGGCTTCGAAACGCTTCGGCGTGTCGTCGGTGAACCAGCCTTCGACTTCGCCGTCGATGGAGATGCCGTTGTCATCGTAGAAAGCGATCAGCTTGCCCAGGCCCAAGGTTCCGGCCAGGGAAGCGACTTCGTGGGAAATGCCTTCCATCATGCAGCCATCACCCAGGAACACGTAGGTGTGGTGGTCGACGATGTTGTGGCCAGCACGGTTGAACTGCGCCGCTAGGACTTTTTCAGCCAGGGCAAAACCCACGGCGTTGGCCAGACCCTGACCCAGTGGGCCGGTGGTGGTTTCAACACCTGGGGTATAGCCGAGTTCCGGGTGACCCGGCGTGCGGCTGTACAGTTGGCGGAACTGTTTCAGATCTTCGATCGACAGGTCGTAGCCGGTCAGGTGGAGCAACGAGTAGATCAACATCGAGCCGTGACCGTTAGACAGCACGAAGCGGTCACGGTCGGCGAACGATGGATTGCTCGGGTTGTGCTTGAGGTAGTCGCGCCAAAGCACCTCGGCGATATCCGCCATACCCATCGGGGCACCGGGATGGCCGCTGTTGGCTTTTTGTACGGCATCCATACTTAATGCGCGAATTGCATTGGCACGCTCACGACTGCTTGGCACTATGCTTACTCCTAAGTAAAAAGAGGGGTCAAGTTAAAATACGTGTGAAGATCTAATCTTCGATCAACCTCGATGACGTCCGCGGAAGTAATCGATTAGTCCCTGAGTTGAACTATCGTTCGCTTTACTACCGCTCTGCCCCATGAGGTGTTGATAGACATCCTTGCCAAGTTCTTTACCTAACTCAACGCCCCATTGGTCAAAGCAGTCGATCCCCCAAATGACACTCTGAACGAATACTTTATGCTCATATAAGGCGACGAGTGCGCCTAAACGGCGGGGAGAGACACGTTCAAGCACCAAAGTATTACTCGGGCGGTTCCCTGGAATAACCTTGTGTGGCGCCAACTTAGCGATGCTTTCCTCGTTCAAACCTTTTTCCCGCAGCTCTACTTCGGCTTCCTCGATAGTTTTACCGCGCATCAATGCCTGACTTTGCGAAAGGCAATTGGAGTAAAGCCATTGATGATGGTCTGCCAAAGGGTTGTAACTGACAACTGGAACAATAAAATCTGCAGGAATTAATGCAGTGCCCTGATGCAGTAATTGGTGGTAGGCGTGTTGGCCATTACATCCAACACCTCCCCAGATCACTGGTCCAGTTTCGCATCGTACCGGCGTACCATCTTGGCGGACACTTTTGCCGTTCGACTCCATGTCCAGTTGCTGCAAGTGCTTTACAAAATTGCGGAGATAGTGGTCATAAGGGAGAATCGCTTGGCTATGAGCGTCCCAGAAATTTCGATACCACACCCCTAACAAACCTAATAGAACCGGCATGTTTTGTTCAAAAGGGGCGTTCAGAAAATGCTGATCCATCTCATAAGCACCCGCCAGCAGTGCCTTGAAATTGGAAGGGCCAATCGCCATGGCGATTGGTAAGCCTATGGCCGACCAGAGCGAATAGCGCCCACCGACCCAATTCCACATGGGAAAGATGTTTTCTTTAGCGATACCAAACTCAACGGCCATCTCTACGTTGCTGGACACTGCAATGAAGTGTCTATGCAACTCATGCTCTGGGCATCCCTGAGCTAGGCACCAAGAACGAGAGGCTTGGGCATTTTTGAGTGTTTCCAATGTACTGAAGGTTTTGGATGAGACAATAAATAGCGTCGTTTCAGCACTTAATCTCGCGGTCAACTCACGAAACTCACTACCATCAATGTTCGCCAGAAAATGACAGCGAACCCCGCGCTGGGTAAAAGGCAACAGAGCTTCAGAAACTAATTGTGGCCCCAAAAAAGATCCACCGATACCAATGTTTACAACATCGGTAATCGGTTTGTCAGTGTGACCACGCCACAGACCATCGTGAACTCGAGCAACCAACTCGGTCATTTGATTCAAGACCCGATGGACTTCGGGCATTACGTCCTGACCACCTACTAGGACTTTCTCACCCACCGGCCGTCGAAGAGCTGTGTGTAAAGCTGAGCGATGTTCAGAGGCATTAACCTCGCCGCCAGCCAATAATGCGTCAATAGCCTCCTCCAAGCCAACTTCGCGAGCCAAATTAACCAAAAGAGCCTTAGTCTCTTCGTTCATCAAGTTTTTGGAGTAATCAAGGAACAAGCCACTACTGCTTAGTGAGAACTTTTGAAATCTTTCCGGTTCCGAATTAAATGCGTCACGCATTCTAAAATCTTGCATTTCATTACGGTGTTCGCGCAGGGCACGCCAAGCGTTGAGTTGGGTTACATCGAGCGGAAGATTATACGCCATTATCGATTAAGTTCCTTAATAGTCCATGTCAGTTGTCGTGCAACATTGACGGTGCGGCATCAACAGATGCTGTAACGGAAGCTGTGGCCTAGGCTATATTTTTGGCAGCGGCTCGCATTAACACTTCGAGCTTTTCTTGGTCCCGAGCGAACTGACGGATTCCTTCAGCAAGTTTTTCTGTGGCCATGGCATCTTCATTATGTTGCCAGCGGAATTCAGATTCATCCAAGAAAATCGCTGGCTCGGCACCGTCCTGCGCTAGTAGTGATCGCGGAAGGTTGCCTTGGCTCTCGGTCAATTGTTGTAGCAGCTCCGGGCTTATCGTCAATCGATCACAACCGGCAAGGCGCTCAATTTGATTAAGGTTTCGGAAGCTCGCGCCCATGACGACTGTTTGGTAACTGTTGGCCTTATAGTAATGAAAGATTCGAGCGACCGATTCAACGCCAGGATCCTCGGCACCTTCAAAATCTTGTCCCGTGTTTTTTTTGTGCCAATCGTATATGCGACCGACAAAAGGAGAGATAAGGAAAACTCCTGCGTTGGCGCAAGCAACAGCTTGAGCAAAGGAAAAGAGAAGTGTCAGGTTGGTATTGATACCATCTTTTTCCAGTTTCTCAGCAGCCCGAATACCTTCCCAGGTCGACGCAATTTTGATCAATACTCGGTCATGGCTTATGCCTGCATTTTCATAGAGCTCCACCAACTGGTAGGCACGTGACAAGGTTCCTTTCTCATCGAACGAAAGTCGAGCATCCACCTCAGTTGAAATGCGGCCTGGGATAATCTTAAGAATTTCACTCCCCACTGAGACAGCAAATCGATCGCACGCCAGTTTAATATCCCCTTGAGCTTCGTTGAAGGCAGTATGCAGATGCTCCCTGTAGCCCGTCATTGAAGCGGCCTTGAGCAGCAGCGAAGGATTGGTCGTTGCATCGTGAGGCTTCAGGCGTTCGATTGCTCCAAGATCGCCGGTATCAGCTACGACTGTTGTATATTGCTTAAGTTGGTCCAGCTTGTTCATTGCAAGTTTCACCTTTAATTCGTAATTAAAACAATTCAAGCTGCACGTGAGATGTTGCAGCGAACAGTTGGAATGCAGTGGTTTTCGGTTGCCGCAATAATTTCAGAGCATCCATAAATTAGCGCTTAGCAAGAATTTCAGCGTGATAGCTATAGCTTCTTAAAGTCGCTGGCGCCTTCATCTAAAGCGAAAATAAAGCAGCCGGAATACGCTAGGTTAAACTTTATTTATATAGTTTAACTATCTACATTCCAACGCTCTATTTGATTGCTGCTAGAGTTTGATCAGTTGTCCAGCAGCATTGCCGATGCGCTCGTCGCATTTAAAACTAGCGCCTATTTGAGCGAAACTACAGCAAGAGAGAGTTCGAACAATCCCTTTTGAGCGTCTGATAAGCATTCACTCATGGATATTCACGAGCGGAGCAATGCCGATGGCGTGATAAAGTTGGCGCAGCAAAGCTGCGCCAACTTTATTGCTGTCAGGCATATAGCCGTTGAGCGGGCAGCCAGCGCTCGAAAGCAGCAAGTTCTACCCAGGCCCTGGCAGTGGCGATATCGGGGGCGAAGTAACGGTCTTCATCGTAATGCGCGACTTCGCTTCGAATCATCGCCATTACCTCAACGAGGATTGTCGATGTCTTGAGCGGAGCGTGTAGATCCACGCCCTGTGCGGCACCGAGTAGTTCGATAGCTACGATGGCACTGCTATTCCCGGCCATATCCAGCAGGCGACGGGCCGCGAAGGTCGCCATCGACACGTGGTCTTCCTGGTTGGCAGATGTAGGCAGACTGTCGACAGATGCAGGGTGTGCCAATGTTTTGTTTTCCGACGCCAGCGCGGCGGCGGTCACCTGAGCAATCATAAAGCCCGAGTTCAGGCCGCCTTCGCGTACCAAAAAGGCAGGCAGGCCCGAAAGTGCAGGATCAACCAGTTGAGCAATACGGCGTTCCGATAACGCACCAATTTCGGAAATCGCCAAAGCCAATACGTCAGCGGCCATTGCCACCGGCTCCGCGTGAAAGTTACCACCCGACAGCACATCGCCATCAGCGCTAAACACCAGTGGGTTATCCGAAACCGCGTTGGACTCACGCAAGAAAACTCCGGCGGCAAAGCGTATGTGATCCAGGCAGGCGCCCATCACTTGTGGCTGGCAGCGCAGCGAGTAGGGATCCTGAACCCGTGTGCAATTGATATGAGATTGACGGATCTCGCTGTTACCCAACAATTCTCGGTAGTACTCGGCTACATCGATTTGCCCCAATTGACCTCGTACGTCTTGGATGCGGTGGTCGAAGGGGACGGCGGAGCCTTTCAAGGCTTCCACGCAAAGGCTGCCCGCCACTACGGCGGCGGTGAACAGTTTCTCGGCGGCAAACAATCCACGGAGTGCCAGCGCGGTGGAAACTTGGGTTCCATTGATCAATGCCAAGCCTTCTTTAGGCCCCAGCACCAGCGGCTCAAGACCGGCTATCGCTAAACCTTCAATTGCGTCCATCTCCCGTCCGTTGTGGCGTACGCGGCCTACACCGATGAGTACAGCAGACATATGCGCCAATGGCGCCAAGTCACCGGAGGCTCCAACGGAGCCTTGGGATGGGATGCAGGGATAGACTTTAGCGGCATACAGTTGAACAAGAGCCTGAATTACTTCCCAGCGAATGCCAGAAAACCCTCGCGCTAGGGAGCCCACCTTCAAAGCCATTATCAACCCAACACTCGCGTCATCGAGGAGCGGACCGGTGCCAGTGCAGTGTGACAACAATAGGTTGCGCTGCAGTTTGGTCAGTGACTCGGTCGGTATCGACGTTCTAGCGAGTAGGCCGAAGCCGGTATTGATGCCATACACAGTGCGCTCATTCGCGATGATTTGATTCACTGTGCGCGTGCTTGCATCGACATTTTTACGGGCTGCCGGGTCAAGTTCAATGGCGCATTGCCTCTGATAGATGGTGCGCAGTTGATCGAGTGTGAATTGACCGGGTTTGATCAGCAGAGAGGTGTGCATCGCATAGTCCTGCAGAGGGTGGGCAGAAAGGTCATATAGTCCTGTATATACAGGAATAGCAATATGCGGGCCAGCATCACATCTCTACGGGAAAACACGGTCTAGATACATCTGGCGGTTGGAGAGAACACCCATTTCAGAAGCTGACAATGAAATGTGTAACCGAAATTCGCATCGGCCACGTTCCTTTTTTACACGTCTGGGGTGTACGGAAACCCATGACGTTTAGACAGGAATAGCGTGAGATTGTTGAGTGGGGGGCGATGGCCAAGATTACTGGGGTTCAACCCTTGTACCTTGTCGGAATAGGTGGCGTGAGGCTTTAGGGTATGACGAGATTTGAGTCTTGATATGCGTCGCGCAATCGGGTTCAGGAGCATCCGTTGGCGGCGAGCGACACGCTATTTCGCTGAATGGAGCAAGTAGCCGGTGATCAGTAAGGTGGAAAACCCGGGGTTACCGGTATTGACGAGCGTAGCAATTGAATCATAAATATACCGGTATATACATTTAAGGCAGAATAGGTGTTCGTCTAGGGGGCATGCGTCGAATCTTCGGCATATCCTGACACCTATTGCGACGCGTGTTCAGAAATTGCGGATGGCTCAGTACTAGCCCCATGCCTTTGGTGGAATCGTTCTGCAGCCTTGCACATGGGTGGCAGTCCAACCAAACAGACAGCGTACTGAAACCATTGTCCGCGTCCATTCTACCCACTCGCTACAACGCGATGATTGAACGCGACACCGAGACTAATTTGGTGCAGGTGCAACAGAGTGTGGAGAGCCATTCATCCTCGGCATCGTCCCATTCTGAAGCATCTGCTGCAGGTATATCCGAATCCCAGTGCCCGCCGGCAGTACAGCAAAGAGGCTTTTTTGTATGAATGCTGTTGAACTACAACTTCTCGCCCGCCCAAGCGTGCGCGACCTCGTCAGCTACAACGCCGGCCTAAGCGCGGAAGACGTACGCGCTCGTTTCGGACTAACCCGCATAGCCAAGTTAGGCAGCAACGAAAATCCCTTGGGTCCCTCAATCGCTGTTGCCGCCGCAATGAATTCAGCGAGCTCAAGCATCTCCCTCTATCCCGATGCCGGTTGCTTAGAATTACGCGAGGCACTCTCGGAGAAATTGGACGTACCAAGGAATCAGCTAGTGTTTGGTAATGGTTCCGAAGATTTGCTGAGTATTATCAGCCGCGTATTTTTGGGCGACGGAGACGAAGTCGTCACAGTAGTGCCGTCGTTCGGCTTACACCTAATTTATCCCATGGCAGCGGGAGCCCGAGTGCTGGGTATCCCGATGACCGGTGAAGGCGAATTCGACGTACCGGCGATGATTGCGGCTCTGACGCCGAGGGTGCGGCTACTGATGTTTTCGTGCCCGTCAAATCCAGTAGGCTGCATCTTGAGCGCCGAAAAACTGCAGCAACTGCTTGAGGCAATGCCTCCGAAGTGTTTGTTGGTGTTCGACGAGGCATATTACGAATACGCTAACTTTGATGAGAGTTACCCCGATTGTCTTGGTCTCATCCAGGCAAGCGGAAAGCCGTTCATTTTGCTGCGCACCTTTTCCAAGGCCTATTCCTTGGCAGGATTGCGCATTGGCTACGGTATCGTAAGTGATCCGATATTGGCCGACCTGATCGATCGGCTGCGCACCCCATTTAACGTCAACTGCGTGGCACAGGCGGCTGCAATTGCGGCATTAGCGGACGAAGATCACCTTCAGGCCTCCATTGCGCACATTGCACATGAGCGGCGACACATGGTGGTCGCCCTTCAAAATCTAGGGTTAAACCCTTACCCATCCATAGCCAATTTTCTGTACTTCAGCACCCCGTATCTTGCTGAAGAAATCAGTCAGTCTTTACTGCGAAAGGGAGTCATCATTAAGCCCTGGCGTGAGGATGGATACAAACAGCACTTGCGTGTGTCCATCGGTAGCTGTGAGGATAACGACTTTTTTCTAAAAGCCTTGGCAGGTTATCTTGCCACTCAAAAATATACGGACTAGCTATGAATAAGAACGCACCGCAAGCCCTCTATCGGCGCGCGAAGGATTTTGTGCAAGATAAAATACGCATTGGTGACTTGAAACCTGGAGACCTTATCCCATCGGAAAACCGCCTGGTGCAGGAACTGGGAATTTCGCGCATGACCGTCAATCGCGCCTTGCGTGAACTGACTGAAGAAGGCCTCTTGGTAAGGATATCCGGTGTCGGAACATTCGTAGCTGAAAACAAACCGCAATCGAACTTGCTTCGCATCACCAATATTGCTGATGAAATCATCGCCCGAGGGCACAGCTATTCCTGCAGAGTCTTACACCTTGGCCGAGAATCGGCTTCGTTGTCTGTAGCTGCTGCACTATCACTACCCACGGGCTCTTCGGTGTATCACTTGCTCTGCGTTCACAGCGAAGAAGGTGTTCCAGTGCAGCTTGAGGATCGTTACGTGAACCCGGAACTGGTGCCTGATTTCATACACCAAGATTTCGGAGAACACCTGCAGCCCGCTCGATATCTTTTGCAGGTCATCAGACCTGATGAAATGGAACACATTGTCGAGGCAGGTCATCCTAGCATCGACGAAAGCAAACATATGCAGATCGATGCTGATGAGCCATGCCTGATCCTAGTGCGTCGTACTTGGACTCAGAAAAAAATAGTGACTTACGTTCGTCTTACTCATCCCTCATCTCGCTATCGCTTGGGTAGCCGTATGCCAGTCAACGGAGCTTATCGCGACAGCTAATTGCATAAAAAAACCAACAAGTCATGCACAGTTTCGGGCTCTCAAAAAAACAGTTCGTGCCAGAGCTACCAGCCCGAACTCCGTCCCTATGTACTTCGATGACATTTCTTCTAAGGCGCACCGTGATGGCTGCATACCCGCCTATCCGCCCCTCTATATTCTGTGTAGCCCATTACCTCAACGTGCTGGATCCTTACGTCGCGAAATGCTGCTAACGGCAGGAGGTATTTGATCGCGCACAAATTGGCTGCACCGTTGCATCTCCAGTTTATCTAGCCGCTACTCCAAACCCTTTATAGGTATCTCAAAAAAAAACCGCCTCCGTGGCGGTCATCAGCCCAATTCTAACGTTGCCTTGTCATCCTTGACGTAGCGATTTCAGCTGCAATCGAAATTTTTACGTAGACGGGGACAAAATTCACCGCACAAAAATCAATGACTCTAACAGCTAATTATGTATGGCGAGTCTTATAAATACCGGCAAAAGTCGTGAGCAATACTTACATCTAAAGCATCGCCTGCTGCGGAACTGACCGCCTTGCAATCCATCTCCAGTTATTTGGTGTGAATGCAGTTACTCTCTTAAACACAGTAGTAAAATGAGCTTGAGTCCTAAAGCCGACTTCTATAGCAATTTCAATTATCGGCATATCGCTATCACAAAGTAATATTTTGGCTCGGTCTATCCTGCAAATTAGCAAATAGCTACGCGGTCGGTAGCCGGTGGTAGCTTTGAACTGGGCGGCGAAATACATCGGAGACAGCGATGCGGCTTCGGCCATAGCGGCCAGTGTAATTGGCTCACCTAAATTTTTATGAATGTATTCGATTACACGATTTAACCGCCACCTCTGTAAGGTAAGCGATCTAGCTGTTAACTGCTCATCAAAATGTCTCTTCAAAAGAAAGGAAATCCTATTAGAAAGCCGCAATACAATTGTCTGCGTGACTGCAAAATAGCCAATAGAACCCGCTCCGATGTTACTGAGTCGAGCCTTCCGAATCTTGCTGAAAATGAGCCTGCGTATTAATGAGCTAGAGCTCGTATAGTAATGACAAATTTCAAAACAGTTAGATTTCCAGTCAGTGATGATCCGAGCCATTAACAAAAATATCCAAGTCCCGAGCGAATGGAACTCCTTGTTGTGCGCCTCTTGTGAGGCATGACAACGAGCCTGCAACAGCTGCTCTGCTCATTGCCGTATTTATATCATTTCCTTGTTCGAGGCCTGCCGCAAAATAGCCTGCG
This sequence comes from Pseudomonas sp. NPDC086278, assembly GCF_050280905.1. Taxonomy (NCBI): domain Bacteria; kingdom Pseudomonadati; phylum Pseudomonadota; class Gammaproteobacteria; order Pseudomonadales; family Pseudomonadaceae; genus Pseudomonas; species Pseudomonas sp. NPDC086278. Next base: position 35,170 of record NZ_JBNNWE010000049.1, on the reverse strand, counting down.
AAAGTATCGCCAGCACCAACTGTGTCGATTGGAGTTATTTTCACCGCCGGTGCGAAAAAACTCTTATCTCCATCTAGAGCGATTGCACCGTCCTTGCCCTGTGTCAGAACAAGAACTTGATTTGTATTGGAGCGAAGTTTGCCCAACATTTCCAAGTTGTCAGTCGCTGATAGCTCAGCTGTAGCGGCTAGCGACTCCATCTCAGATTCGTTCATAATTACATAGTCAGCCATCGTGAAGGCTTTCGATGCTTCTTCCATGTAGGGTGCAATGTTAAGTATTGAACGAGCCCCAACCTCTTTGGCTCGAACTAGGGCACTGTTGACAATGTGGATAGGGACTTCTAGTTGAAGAAGAAGAACGTCATCTTTTCGGAGGGTTTCTAGAGCCTGCTCGGCCGCAGTTTCCTCAAAAGCGCCGTTGGAACCTGGCACTACAATAATCATATTTTCGCCCGATTCACCGACGAAAATGGATGCTGTCCCTGTGGGTGCGTCAGTTACTTTTAGCAACGATAGATCGACGCCGGCCTCGCGCAAATATTGAATAGCTGTTTCACCGTTCTCGTCAGCACCTATACATCCGGCTAGCATAACAGCAGAGCCAGCTCTCCTACATGCAAGGGCCTGGTTTGCACCCTTTCCTCCCGGAAAGACTTCAAAAGCCGTTCCTAAAATTGTTTCGCCAGGAGTGGGTAGGCGGGACGCAGATGTTAGAAAATCAAGATTGATTGAACCGATTACAAGTATCATATACTCACCCTAGTCAGAGTCATTTCTCTGCTTTGCACTGAAGCTTAGAATAATTACCAACTGCTCGATTCTAATCGAGTAGACGTATAAGCACTGCAGTAAGCTACTGCTCCCTAGCGCCACGCAAATTAAAAGAAGCATCTCATCTGCTAAATGAGATGCTTAATTTTGCACATGATGGAAATTGCCTCGCCAAAAAGACAACAAGTTCGCCTAGTTCCGCCACTGAGATACTGAAACTTGATTCCAGCAGAGCTTTTTAGTTCAATGGGTAATCCTATGATCACCCATTGTTAAAAAGCACGCACTCCAACAGTCAGCTATATAGCGATGGCCGACTTTTAAAGTTGTAGTAGGCGATTACTCAGAAGTCCAAAAAGCCGCTCATCATCGACATCTGTAATAACCTGGCAGGTTGTGCCTGCTCCTGGTCGATGACGCTCTTGGATTGCAGCGGTTGTTCTCCCTCTGTTGAAAAGAGATTCACATTCGACGTCTACTTTCGCAAGCACCCCTGCGAAAATCGAAGGATCCAAAACATAAGCAATAGCGCATGGATCATGGAGACAAGGGTCAAATGCACCATAACTGGTCATCATTGCGGCTGCTTTCGTCCCGATATTTGATTCCGACCCACGTAGTACATTGATTCTATCGGCCGTCATTATTGCCTTATTTGTGACATCCAACCCCAACATTACTAGAGGAACGCCTGATGTAAGCACGATCTGTGCAGCATGAGGGTCGAACCAAATATTAAACTCGGCAGCAGGAGTTGTATTGCCTGGGCAAAAAGCTGCTCCGCCCATGAAGACAATTTTCTTTATCTTGGATGCGATATCAGGCTCTTTAAGCAAAGCCATCGCTATATTTGTCATCGGCCCGATCGGGCAGAGCGTAATCTCTCCCGGGAAACGCCTTACAGTCTCAATAATGAAATCTACTGCATGCTGAGACTGCTTCGATGATGTGACCTCCTCAAGCTCAACATCTCCAAGACCGTCATCACCGTGAACTGAGGACGTGGTAGGCGGTGTGGGGAACATTGCATGCTGACAACCTGCATACACGGGAAAGCTAGCTTTTCCTGCCAGTTGGCAAATCTTTAGTGCATTTTTCGTCGTAAACTCCAGCGAAACATTCCCAGCAACCGTTGTGATTCCCATCACCTCAATATCATCGGGAGAAGCGAAAGCCAACAGGATAGCGACTGCATCATCGACTCCAGGATCGCAGTCGATAATTATTTTTTCTTTTGCCATACGTCCTCCACAGACGGCACGCAGCCATCCGCAACGTTTACTTTAGATATAGAAGGAACTTTTATTTCAGCAGATCGTTGGTGTAGTACTTGTTGGCAGGAAGTACGGTTTTCAACTGGTCAGTATCTTTCAGTGCTTGGGCAATAGGGAGCCAGTGCGCATCGTTCTGCACCATGTAGCCGTCAGCTCCTTTAAGGTATGGAATCAATGATTTCCAACCAAGAGTGTTGTATTCCAAAGTGCCGCTATCCGGATACAGTTTGGTGACAAGAGCTGCAGCCTCTTCTGGGTGTTCAGCCGCCCATTCGGTCGCCTTAACAGTGGCTTTCATCCATTTTTTGGCTACATCACCATGTTTCGCTAGATAGTCTGTGCTAGCTGTATAGGCCCAAACAGGGACGTCGGGGACGCCGGCCTCTTTCCCAACGAGCCCTGTCGGGTCTTTCCGAAGCTCTGTCTGGACAGTTGGTACAAGATAGTTCGCGGTGTTAGTTGCGATATCAATTTTACCAGCCAACAGAAGAGGCGTGTCGCTATCATGTGCAATAATGAGTTGCACATCGTTTTCAGTAATACCCGCAGCCTTATAAACGAAAGGCATCATAGCCTTTGTCCAGGAGTCGGTAAAAATACCGATGGACTTACCTTTTAAGTTGCTTAGAGAAACAGGCTCTCCGGGGCGACCAAAAAGCCCCCAGTTGTTACGTTGGGCATAAACACCCACCGAAACAATTGGTAAACCCTGATCGACACCAAACACTACGTCGGTTGTTGATTCAAATCCAATGTCTGCTTGGCCAACTGCCAGTAAACGGGCGGTTGTTTGAGAGTCGGGGGGTAAAATAACATCGACTTTGAGTCCCTCTGCCTCATAGAAACCCTTTTCTTGAGCGACAACAACTGGAATTAGCTCGTGGTCAGCAGTAGACCAGTTAAAAACGAAACGGACAGGTGTCAAATCTGCGGCTGTTGCTACCGCCATCAATTGGACACCCAGAAATAGCGATACCAGTCCACTCTTCAGAATTGCTGATTTCATTGTTTCACCTTTATTTTGTTGTTATTGAGTTATTAGAACTAACCCAGCTCCAGATGACGAAAGGCTATCGCAGCCATTTCGGAGCTGTCGAGCGAGACCTCCATGGAGTTGCAATGGTTTCCAGCCCAAGAATAATAAGGAAAGAGCCGACGCCAATAGCGGTGAGTAGAAGCATCGCCGCGTAAACCCCAGCAGTGTTCATCTGTGCGTTTGCAGTGATCAGGTAGGTGCCGAGTCCTTGTCCCGCAGATGCCGTCCACTCACCGATGACCGCACCGGTGACCGCATACGTCGCGCCAATCTTCAATCCTGAGAAGAGTGGTCCTACACAAGCTGGCAATCTAACAATGAGAAAGACTCGTAGGCGGCTTCCTCCCATTAGGCGAGCCAAATTAATCATATCTCGGTCAACGCTTGCCATGCCGTCCAGGACGTTCACGACAACAGGAAAGAATACAATCCAGGCAACAATGATCAGTTTGGGGGTCAGCCCGAAGCCAAAAATGATAACCAGTGGTGCAGCGATGGCGACGATCGGGACCGCTTGAGAAACGATAAGTGCAGGCATCACCAGCCTAAGAATGAAGCGGCTTTGACCCATAATAAGTGCAAGAACAAACCCAACTAGCGCACCTATTACATATCCAGTTACCGTTTCATACAGCGTTTGGGCTGTCAGAATTTTCAGGCGTGGCCAGTTCTCGGCTAGCGTAGAGAACGCTGATGCAGGTGAGGGGATGACATACTGCGGAATTCCTGAAACCCAAATAACTAATTGCCAAGTCACGGCTATAAGAGCCATCGCGGCAACCCATATAAAAACCGAGCTAGCGCCGCTTCCAATTTTCGCATTCATTGGCTTGCTCCTTTTGCATGCTCATCATGGTAGAGACGTGCCATGATTTGCCTCTTCAGTTTTGTAAAAGAGTCAGTTGTAAGATTTTCGAGAGTTCTAGGTCGTGGCAGATCTACGTCCAAAATTTCGGCTATGCGCCCGGGACGTGGAGTCATCACAACAATCCTGTCAGCCAAGAAAATTGCCTCGTCCACATCATGCGTGACGAAAAGGATTGTTCTTCCAAGATCCTTCCAAACCTGGAGCAACCACTCTTGCATACTGAATCGAGTTTGGGCGTCAAGCGCACCAAATGGCTCATCGAGTAGCATTACTTGGCGACCAGCAGCAATCGTCCGCATCATTGCGGCCCGTTGACGCATACCGCCAGAAAGAGCGTGCGGATAGTGATCAAGAAAGTCTCCAAGACCATATCGTCCGGCCAATTCGTTTGCTTCTTCCTCGTCCTGCTTCGTGGCGCCTCGGGTTAAGGAGGCGGCAAGCGTGATATTTCCTCTTACGGTCCGCCAAGGAAGCATGAGGTCTTTTTGAAGCATGTAACCTACCTCTCCTGGGCGGTTACTTACGTCACGACCGTCAAGAAGGATCCGGCCTGACGTCGCTCGAAGCAGGCCAGATACCGCATTGAAGAGAGTGCTCTTCCCGCAACCCGACGCGCCAAGGATGCAAACGAACTCACCCTCCGCCACGTCTAGATTGACATTATTCAATGCGACCACAGATCCGAAGTGGGCACTGAGATTTTCTATTGAAAGCTTGGTCGGAACCGTTGGCTGTCGACCAGATTCTCCCTCGGCAGCCGAAGCAGACGAACGTAAGTCTGGCATGAAAAATCCTCTCTACTATTTTTGTTGGCTAGGCCTGTAAAAATGACAACGGAACGTTGTGATTATCGAAGACGCTGGAGCTTCGTAGAATCCGCAAACGTTTGCGCGTCGAGTTTTTTTAAAACACACGCGAGTGACCTCGTGAGACTTTGAACACAAGCCTCACCTGGTCGCCTTCAAATTGCTCGTCTTACATCGGTGTAACGATCCACGACCTGTCACAGGTGGTGGGATACGCTCCCTAATAAATCCACAATCCATGCCATCTGTATTCTCTGAAAACGAAAGCCCTCACGTTGCTCAGGCCCACATCTCCTTTACTGGTATATACAGGTAAGCACATAGCGTGCCTACTCCTTGGCTCCCCATAAGAAATTGCGAAAAGCGCGAGCTTAAAGGCCGTGAAGCCTCCCTTTTCCTGAAAAGCATTTTTCAGAGATAGGCGCAAACACGGGAGGATGGGCAGTTTGTACACAGGCCGATGTGGAGCAGTGCGAAAATTGGTAACGTCGGCGTTTTACAGCCTTCTCGTCGCGGGATTTCAGCCATTGACCACTTCGGAACAAATTGGAATAAGGTTTAGTAGGCATTCAAACCAACCTGTATATACATAGCGGAATGCAAAGACGCTGCGTCGCATCATCGCGGCCTGTCGCGTACGCATGGCCAATTAAGTGCTGGTTAGTAGGGGAAATTGATCATGGCTCGATCCTTTGGACCGCTAGCCAGTAACAGCAGGTAACCATCGCGGCTTCCAGCGCAGTTTGAGGTATTACATATGCTGCAGGGCTTTTTGCCGTCAGTCGCTCAGGCTCTCACCTCCCCTCCCCAAGCGCATGCCGTGAGCATGCCCTGATCCAAGCTTTCAGTGACGTACTATATTCGCTAGTAACAGCTACATTGCTGCGCCTTTTTGGGGAATATAGATCTCCCGAGGCTGCGTCGCCCGCCAGCCCCCCCTGTGGATATTTGCGTTCAACCTTCCCACTCGCTGAAGAGGTCCTTTTCATTCTGTTTGCGACATGGCCGCCCCCGCCACGTCGCAGCCAACGTATAAAAGCTGTGCGTGAATGCATACAGGTATTGCAATTGATTGAGTTATCGCAGAGTTAGATTGTCTGTTTGGAGGCTGCCCAAGCATTTCGGGCGGATCAGACTGTGCGGAGGCGTGGACAGGAAACTCACGGTGTTTAACCTTTCACGCTCCGCTCGGCGGACGCGCACTCGGCGCCGCAATTGGCCCAGCCATCTTAGGTTGGCTCCTGATGTGTTACGACTCCTATCGTGAAGAGTCAGAGCATTCTGGGCGTACCGCCGTGTACCGTATTGCCTCTTGCTTCGGATAACAGGACCGGCAATCTCGGATGGCGTGATTTCAAGGGCCGGCCGACTAGCTTTCCGTAAGCGCTTCACCGTCCGAGCAATGCACCTTCATGATTGCTACCTTCGAGGTGAAGGTAAGCGTGGGCTCGCTACGCGCAGAGTTGATCACGAATTTGACCCGGTCGGTCGGCCAGACGAGCGTGACCTTTTATGAAAAATCGAGAGGGTTACTGGCGTAGCGCCGACGCGATGGTGAGTGGTGGTACCGGGTTTTGACGACATCGTTACTCTATTTGGAAATGATTCAGTCTTTCATTCAGGCCAGAGGCCAACTCGGTCAAAGCCTTACTCGCATCGCAGGTCTGATCGGCACGCATTGCTGACTCCATAGATAGGTTGCGGATGCGTACTAAATTGTAGTCCACCTCGCGAGCCACTTGAGCCTGTTGCTCACATGCGCTGGCAATAACCGTGTTGCGGTCATCAATGACCAAAACTGAATTGCCGATCAATGCCAATGCCGCGCTGGCGGACTCTGCTTCATTTTTGGTGCGCTGCGCACGCTGGCTGCTTACCGCAAGAGCGCTAACAGTTTGCCGACTTCCCTGCTGTACCAGTCCAACCATGGCTTCGATCTCATTGGTGGACTCGCTCGTACGATGTGCAAGTGCTCGCACTTCATCAGCGACTACAGCAAAGCCACGTCCAGCCTCACCCGCTCTGGCCGCTTCAATAGCAGCATTGAGGGCTAACAAATTAGTCTGCTCGGACACCGAACGAATCACATCAAGCACCTTGGTGATCTCCAGTGTGTGTGTGGCGAGCAATTGGGCTTGCTGCGATGCGTTGTCAACGCTCTCTGTCAGTTCGACAATCGAGCTCACCGTCTGACTGAGTTCTAATTGGCCCTGCTGTGCAGCTCGCAATGACGCCTTCGACTCTTCGGATGTAGTCACCGCATTACGAGTAACGTCATCCACTGCCTGGCTCATCTCGGTAACAGCCGTTGCTGCCATTTCTATTTCGCTATTTTGAGTCTGTAAATCAGTGTTACTACGCTGCATTAGAGAGCTCATTTCTTCCGTGGCTTGGAATAGCTGTTTCGAGGCGTCAGCGACATGATTAAGGGTGTCATGCAGGCTGCCTCGCATGCTCTCTATGGACTGCAGCAAAAGAGCCGCCTCGTCTGTGCCTTTGGTTTCGACATGTGTGGGGCGTAGATCGCCGGCGGCAACAGCTTTCGTTGCGGCTAAGGCCTGACCGATCGGACCCGCTACGCTAGTAGTTAAACGCCAAGCCGTTAACAGCGTGAGCAACAAACTTAGAATCATACTCAGCCAAGTGATCACCTTTGCATTTTCGTAAACGGCAGTTGCGGTCGTGCTCGATATCACTGTGGTGTCGTCATTCAGTTTCTTGAGGGCATTCAAGTTATCTGTCATTGTCTTTACGATTGCTGCCATCTCTATCCATACAAACTGAACAGCTGCGTCACCTTGCCCATTTTTTAATAGATCATGAACCTTTTCTGCGTAGCTGCTATAGCTTTTGTAACTACTTTTAAAGCTATCGACCAAATCCCGCTCGCTTGGTGACGATACCAGGGGTTCATAGGCCTCCAATGATTTAGCGAATGTGCTCTCGCCATTCAGCAATTTAGTGTAGGCCTGGGATAGCTGAGCAGAGTCTCGGGCGGAAAACATTCTCAGCACATCATTTTGAGTATTAGAAAATGCTAGTGCAATCTGATCGCCGTAAATGATGCCAGGCAGTGCATGACGCTCAATGTTCAAACCCTCATCGCGAATACTTGAAAGCTGTATTAAGCTGAAGCCACCTAGTATTAGAACCAGCAGGGCCATAATTGCAAAACATGCCAGCATGCGCTTAGCTATATTTAACCTTCGTAGATACATTGCCCGCTCCCCTGCAAGGTGATTTTCAAGTAAAACATTCGAATGCGACAAAATTGCCGTCTGTCAGCTTAGAAACTTCGATTCACTATCGATAGATATGTAAGACATAGACTCTAGTGTTGGCGGCAACGTTGTCAATTTCGTAGATGACTTCACGATAAAATCATCTGGTAACTGAAAGTTATTTAACATTCGGATTTGAGGCTTACGTCGAGCCATTAATTTATAATTCAAAACTTACCCGGCCATATACAGCTCTTTAGGCAGGTATCAAATTTTACTGGGCCCGCATAGTGCATCTATACAGTTTTTAGGCACTGCTAATTGTCTCCGCGCACTTAACGTTCTTTGACTCAATAAATTTTCTATCAATGCGGGTAGCCCCTTGTGAAATAGCAATAAGCTCAGTCTTAAGGTGTAAAAACACCAAGAAATTTCCTTTTGGCGCACACAATTTCTCTTTTACGCTCTTTGAGTGAGCCTGTTTTTTCAATTGCCATCTATTTTTTCATTTCGCACTATTTCGACGCGCGCCGAAAACTCGGTCGAGCAACCCATGAGGAAGATAACGATGGAGATAAACCGCTGCCGGTTCTAATGCATGGCAAAAGGACAGGCCGTCCCATGGCGCGGTTCAGTGGCGCAGGTTTATATCGGCAGGCTAGGGTCCCCTTTCGCGAGCGGCAGCTTTGAGTCGGGACGGCGTCGAATGTCAGCCGCCAAAAATCCCAGCATCTGGATAACGTCTTGATCTTCGTCCAAGGAGGCGCTTCGCGTCGCTACCCCGTGATCTTCACCCATTAAAAAGCGATGCATTCAGACGACGATCCCGTGCTCAAGCCGGCCGATCAAATCAATAATGGCACCAGCGTCGCCCCCTGCATCAAGCATCTCCAGCGGTGCCTTCGAATTGAAAGCGCGCGATGGCGAACGCAAGAATGCAGCTGCCGCCTGGACATCGCCCTCAAACAGCTCAACGGATGACTGTACAACAGCAATCAACGCTTCAAGGCGTTTGCTTTCGCGTACTGAAAAAAAACCTTTCTTCGCCCTCTTAATCAACGTTTCATCCGATATCCCCAAGTACGTTCCAAGCGCTTTTTGATCCATACACAGCAGGTCTGCCAACGCTTGAAATGAAGAATGAGGAATTTGCCGACGAAGGAAGTCGTGATGTTCAGAACCTGGCAAAGGCACATGCAAAACGGCCCAGATGTCTGTTCTCACGGTTTGCTACCTACGAGTTCACTTACCCTCGTCTGAGGGTGACCAATCCAGATGGTCGGAACAACGCACACTCAGCCAATGTTCGCCCCCTAAAGTCCCTGTCTGCCCACACACCTCGCAGGTCGACATCGACCGTTGTTCTGCAGCGGCAACCATTTCACGGCATGCCGAATCACCGCCAGAATAGTAGAAGCGCAAACCGCCAAACTTTTCCTTCGCCTGACGCACCTTGATCTGAGGTACCTCCGGGTGCGCGTCCAAGTGAGCCTTCAACGTGCGGCAGAGCTCATCGATTAAATTCAGCCAGCCTGGCAAACACCCAATTTCACGAAGCGGAGCGCTGGAGAAAAACTCCGGGTAGCGTTCACGCAAGATAGGCAATAAATTTTCAACCATAGGTTTCTTCTCCTCCCTTAATTTGAGCGGCTTGTGTCGTGGAGTTGATGCAACGTGGACAAGTGCTCAACCAAGGCAATTGCACTGACTTGACCGCCCTTTTGCGTTCGCGCTCAACAGGCATTTTCATCCGCCCTGAACACTGACTGCGTCGGGCGTGATCATTGGCTTGAGCTCAATATCTCGTAACTGGAAGTGGATCAATCACATCAACTTCCAACGACGAAACGTATGCTCCAGACGATTCAACGGAATCATCGGCGAGCGCCAAACTTCCTGGGGCAACCCCAGATCCTGTAGCAAATCCGGCAACGCCAGCAGCAACCTAGCATCCGCCTGCAAGCGATCGAACATCCATTGCGGATCTGCCCTATGAACGAAGCGAGCACACACAGCCCCCCAATCGACCGAACCTAATCGTTCTATCTGTGCTGACCACCGGGTGATCCGCACTATGCCTTCAACATCTAGCACCATGGGTGCAAGATCGTAAACCGGTGCAAAGCTCACTCGCTCCTTGCCCCGAAGGATCGATAGATTTCCGCCGTGGTTGTCGGTGTTCCCGGTGACCTGATTGATCAAATCCCGTCGCAAGTATTCGCTAATCATGTCCGGTATTTCAGACTCTTGGCCGGCAGCAATCCATGTTTCTGCTAGCCGATCCACGACGTCGAAATGATTCAAACAACTGCCTCGGTCGCTGACGTCACATAATGAATACATCGACTCCACTGCGATTCGCTCCACTCCTTCCGGAGAGACCTTGCGGTCAAATCTTTGCATCCAAATGCAAGGTATCTTCGCTGCTTCGTATGCCAGCCCCTCGGCGGCGATCGTGTCGATCCCCAACTCGTCCAGCGCGCGGTAAAAGCAGTATTCGCTATGCAGGATGTCTCGATCTAATTGAGTGGCAGTGTTACGCGGGAACTTAACAAACCAATGCCGACACACATCAACGTCGCGTAGCGCTCCTTCAGGATAAAGCTGCCCCCAAGCATCTTCGACCAGCAGCATTTTTTTAGCTTCGCCGCCGGCGCCAAGGGCACCCCTTATCACCATTCCCGATTCCATGGCCTGGTCGAGAATGCCCATGCCTTCCTGAATAACCTCGTCTCGGTTAAACCCACCAGTCAATTTCTGTGCGGAACACAGCGTTCCAGCGGCACTTTTTATACGCATATGGCCAATGGGAGCAGCAGCGAATTGCTGCAGCAGAAAGAGATCAATCGACATCCCTGGTGGTACTACCGCTCTCGACAACAGGTGCCGACGTCCAGCTCCGGCCGGGATAATATCTCGCAGAAAAGCTGGGGCAGGCTCACGCCGAATATCCCATTCCAGCGGGAGGTTCGCGCTGATGGCCGGCGCTTTAACCGTACCCAGTTGGATGTACTGATCCACAAGGTATTCGGGCTGGTAGTTGATTGTGCATCGGCTTCGCAGGCTATCTCTAGGCGAGTCGAAGCTGAGTACCAGTGCATCGCGCCAACGGCCATCCGAGTGAATTTGAAGCGTTATGGATTCCATACCTCTCGGCAAATTACCGAAGCCTCACTGTGCCTTGATTTATATGAGTGCGCAGAGTTTCTGGCGTGCTGTCGGTACTCCTGGACAGTGGGGAGTAGTTTTTCGATCAGCGTCCCGATTCAATCCAAGCGCGAGTAAGGCATTGCCACTGCAAAGTGTTTTTTCCAATCTCCCGCAAGCCTACACGGGGAGCCCTGGCGAATTTCCATGCAGGCTGCTCACGCCTCTCGTTCATTAACATCAGCATCTTTAAAAGCACGTAACGCTTCAAAAGCAGGCGCACTGACGTGCTTTCTCGCACCACGGCCGGCCAAGATGAAGACTTTGTCGTCGGTCTCGAATATGCATCCGTCAAAGTCGCGCAGGTGACCGGTTACGATACTATCGCCAGGTTGATGTTTGCTCTGGCTGTCAAACACCGCCGCTTGGGCATACAAGACAGTCGCCTCAAGGCCTTTAGCTTTGAGTTGCCTCTCTTGAATATCCGGGAGCATGACATCCAACAACAGCCACCGCCGAACGATGCAAAATGGTTTTTCTGTGAAGTTATCAGCGGCCAGTTTGATCAACTCATCATCGCCAAGCTTTGACCCCCCAAGAGATTGCGCAGGCCCAAAAAGCAAATCGCCTAGCAGGTCTGTATCGGTAACGCTTGTATTCATAATCTCGCTTTAACCTGCTCTTCCCGCGAGTATCAGACAGGAATTATTTTCCCTATCCCCGTTGATACCTAGATAACCCGAAAGCCTTTTCGCGCCGCGTTTGCAGATCCCTCAGTGATAAATGCGGTTCATGTAGAGATTGCCGCCGCCAATCGCCCAACTCACGACGAGATATTGGCTGCCTCCCACAGTTTGAAATAATGAATAACCGTCGATAAAGGTGACGCCCATTATCCGGGACGTTCGCATACTCGCACCCTCTCGAAAACGACCTGTGGTATCGCCATAAATCGTTCCCATGATGACGGGTGGACTGTCGACGGCTGCGAACAGGAACGCGGTAACGTGCATACCGAAATCCTTTCCCATTGCCACGGCAACCGCTGCCGGAATGGACGATGCAAGCTGTTGCTCAGTCATCAAGCAGCACAGCTGCAAGGTCAGCCGGGGCACGCATTTCGTTGCCTACTTCACACATTCTTCAGCCCTCGTAACGATCAATATAGAAACTGCCCTTCTCACAACGCATGGGTACGCGCGCCCTTAGGGGAGGTCAATCACAAAGCCGGGATCGAAGCCCGTTTGCTCACCTGGGTAACCCTTCGGGTTCGAGACCACACGACAGCCCTCCAGCGTGATATCAACTGCACGATGGGTATGTCCAAAAATCCAAAGATCCGCTTTATCCAGAAGCTCGTGCCAACGGTTTGAGTAAGCAGCACTCAAATCCCCTTCATGTTTATCACCCGCAACCTCGGGTATGGGTGCGTGATGCGTAACGACCACAGTTTTGCCATCGAATGGCTCATCGAGCGCCTTGGACAACCAAGCAAGCGACGCGTGGTTTCGACTGATGAGGTCGGATGGGCGCAGCCGGCGAAAGTTGTTATCGATTCGGATCACGCGAAAATCATTCATCCAATCCCATGCTGTTTGGGTTGCCGCAACGACGTTTCCACTCGACGAAAAATCAGTCCACCCGGTGGCACAAAGGAACCGTGTTTGATTCCAAACAAAGGTCTCGTTTTCCAGGACATGGACGTTCGGTAAGGCGGCCTCCTTCATATTGCGCAGTGTGTGATCAATGTGACCGCCATAGAACTCGTGATTCCCGCAAATGTAGATGACGGGGCACTGAAAGACTTCATTTGCCCACGTCACGCCCCTCGCCTTGACATCGATGTCCCCACCCAAAATCACCAGGTCAAAAGTACTGGATGTGGGCACATAGGGCGAAAACTCGTTGTGCAGATCTGAGAGCACATGAAGCTTGATCAATGGCCTGATCTCGATTTACAGCTAAATTGAAAGAGCGAACCCAGAGGTATGGTCGGTTTTCGCGAGCCATCAACGGGCACACCGAACCGATACCGCCATCAATATAAATATATAGATTTGAGTGGCGGATGGCAAACGGGGCATACAACTCTGTTTTAACGGAACGGAAAAATGTCTGTGCGCACCGCATTCGCCACAGCGCTAAAGGTCTTGCGAAAAAAGCGAGGACTCACGCAGGAAGCATTGAGTGGAAATATCACTCAGTCACATGTGAGCCAAATCGAAAATGGAAAAACCTCGCCCAGCCTTGAAGCCATCATTGAGCTCGCCAGAACGATGGAGCTAAGCCCCGTCGCGCTGATGGCCCTCGTGTGCGCGGCGCAAGATGAGCTGACGGCCAGCGACGTCCTGGAGCTAGCCAAAAAAGATCTCCAGTCAATCTCGCTGCTCAAGGTCGCCATTCCATTGGAGGTTGAAGCAAAACCGCATCCGGGTGTCGCTGCAGCGGCAAAGACCCGAGAGAAAGTCCAAGCATTGAAGGAAAAAGGCTTCTCGCAAGCGGATATCGCACGCGAATTGGTGATGGCGGAATCGACGGTTCGGCGCCATTGGCATCGTCAGGATTAAGCCGCGTCGCGCTGCCTCAAAAACTCCCTGTACTGACACCTGCCTCCGAGACCGGCCACTTTCTGGGTCATCACGAAACCGCGCTCTACTCTCACAGCTTTCCGGAAATACTCAGCGCCCTGTGTACAGCAATTTTCTAGGACTCGATGAATGAAGGAACGAATACTCGACTGGCGCAATCGGCGCAGTTGGCTCAACTCGATTCGCTTTTACGCTCACGATCTACTGCCGGAACAAACCCGCGAATACTTGCAACGCGAACGACCAAACTGTTGGGCTGACGATCCGGCCTGGTTGCCAAATCATGAAGTTCTCGTACCAGCGTTTTGTGAACGGATGTCCAAGTATTACACCCACGTGAAAGCTTTCCACGGCTGTCGCCCTGAAAGCCTCACGCTTTATTATTCGCATGGGCTTCTAGGGCAAGACAGTAAGCGCATTGCTAGTAAATTCAGGGAGATTTTCGCTGATGTTAGTCCTGCTGAAATCGACCGCGCTATCGAGCAGAGTCAATCTGGAGGTGAACCCGGAAAAATCTTTCTCACTGCCGACGACGGCAAAATGATCAATGGATTTGGCCACTATGTCATCCATGGAAGTGAGTACCTGTTAGGCCTCGCTACAAAGCTTACTCGCTCCAACCCGGATGAAGATTACAGGCAGCGCTTGCGCACCCTTGGTATCCCGACCGTCTTGGAAGTTGATATTCCCGTGTCTTACCTTACTCACCGCCAACAGTTGTCGCTCGCCAAAACTATCCTGGCTGCGTGGGGACAATTGCAGACGAGACGAGCGCTCAGTATGGGATCAGCGCCTTGCTACGTCATTGGTCAGAACATCCCACCTGAATGCATCAAAGGTCACTATCACCCCGCTCACATCCATGATGCTCATAGCGCTTCAGGGGAGATGTACATCAACTACAAAACAGCATGCGACATGTGCGAGTGAAGTGTCCGACCTCGTCAACTTTGTCGCCGTCACGGAGACAGAGCGTTGCCCTTATGCTGGCTTATTTTCGTGGAGGGCTTCGGCATAGTGACCTCACATGAATCGACGGCGCATTTGCTGTTGATGTAGCGATGAGAGCAGGAACTGATCATGTCCGATAGCACCCAATTGAATCCCTTCCGAATTGAGATTTCGCAGGCTGAACTCGACGATTTACAGCGTCGTCTAGACGGTACCCGCTGGCCAGATCGCGAAACCGTCGCTGATCAGTCTCAAGGTGCACAGCTGGCCAAGGTACAAGACCTGGTCGAATATTGGCGTACCCAGTACGACTGGCGTCGTCTGGAATCTCGCTTGAACGGTTACCCTCAGTTCAAGACCGAAATTGACGGCTTGGGGATCCACTTCCTGCACATTAAATCGCCTCATGCCGATGCGATGCCACTGATCATGACCCACGGTTGGCCAGGATCAATTGTCGAGTTCCTGGACACTATTGATCCACTGGTGAACCCGACCGCTCACGGTGGAAAAGCCGAAGATGCTTTCCACCTGGTACTGCCATCGATCCCGGGATACGGGTTTAGCGACAAGCCGACCACTAAAGGCTGGAATCGGACTCGCATCAGTACTGCCTGGCACGAGTTGATGAACCGTCTCGGATACTCCCGCTACGTCGCTCAGGGCGGCGATTGGGGCAGCGTGGTGACCACCGAAATGGGGCGCCTGAAGCTCGATGGTCTGGCGGCCATTCATGTGAACCTGCCGTTCATTCTGCCTGCGGATCTTCCAGCAGAACTGAGCGCAGAAGAGCAGACAGCAATCGACCAGTGCATGCTGTTCGCCTCTGACGGCATTGCTTACCACGACTTGCAGACTACACGGCCGGAAACCATCGGCTTTTCGCTGGCCGATTCGCCGGTGGGCCAAGCCGCCTGGATCTATGAAAAACTCGCTTCGTGGAGCGACAGCGATGGCCAGGCCGAGAATGTTTTCTCGTATGACCAGATCCTGGACAACGTCATGTTGTATTGGCTGACCAATAGCGGTGCTTCCTCGGCTCGTATGTATGCCGAACATCCCGGTCTCAACTTTGGTGCGGTTCCACTTGATTTGCCGGTCGCCGTATCGGTATTCCCCGGTGAAATCTACACACCGCCGAAGGCTTGGGCCGAGCAGGCTTACAGCAACCTGATCTACTGGAACAAGGTATCAAAAGGCGGCCATTTCGCAGCCTTCGAGCAACCTGCACTGTTCGTTGCTGAAGTCCGTGCAGCGTTCGCAAGCCTTCGCTGATAGGCCGGCGTTTTCCTGATGAGGTGATTTCGTCAGGAGCGAATTGAGCCCAACGTGTAGCGGGACAATAACTGCCCCTACTCGTTGGGCTTTTCGCGAATTCAGTCTCACGGATTCGCCCTTCTCCCACTCCGCAGACCGCGCCTTGGGTTGATCGAGAGCTGGTATGCGTCGTAACGACCAAATAACCAAGCCATGTTATACGCACTTGAATTGAGCGCTTTCTGATGAGTCCGAAGGCTACCCTGGAACACCTAAAGAAAAACGCCACAGCACGAACGCAGCGAACCCTGGATGCCATATTCCTGGTGTGCCAGGAACATGCGGACAGTGGAAGCTTGGACTTCGCGTTTTCTACTGTGGCCCGTCTAGGCGAAAATCGCGGCGTGCCGAAAGCGGAGAGTATTCGCAGCACCAAGGCCGCGCACTATCGAACGCTGATAAAGGCTTTTGCTGCCGCTTGCCCTAGAAGGAAATTCAGCCCTAGGAAGAATTGGGTTGGCCGAGTGAACCGATGAGTTAATGCCTCTCATATCACGTGCAGTAGCAAGCTAGGGCAACTTCCAACTCAAGTGATTCAACTGTCCCAAGCGCTCAATCTCAGGCTTGCAGTGTTCAACAGAACTCTCCGTATAACTTTTACAGACGGCTAGCTCATCCAAGGAGGTGGGCCAGAGGGAGAGCAACAGGATCACTATCACGATGCGCTTCTTCAACTTCCAGTACCTTTTTTTTGGGCGAACACGTTCTCACTCGATGAATCGAGATGAATTTTTTTGGTAATCTGGGCGGGAGAATGTTAGGTCGAAAAAGTAATGTCAACAACTTTCTAAAATAAAAAAAGTCTACCGAATCTTGCTCACTAGATAATATCAATCAATTGACAATTCCTCATGACAATACTCAAAAAAAGTTACCCGACAACCAGCCAAGAACATTTTAATATATTGTCATACTTACAGAAAATTGCGGTATTCAACATAGATAATATAATGACAACCCTCCTCCAGACATATTAATAAAAATGCCAGAAGATCACTCGTACAATCTTTATTGGAAAATATATACAGATCACTAAAATGACTTTTCTATCGGTCACTGGCTGTCAGCCCTGCAAACAGCGGTAGATCCCCCAAGAAGGCCAAGGAGGAGGATCGGGCACACAATTAGCCCATCATCTTTTCGTAGTGTTCAGCGAAGCCTGTTTTGATGAAAACCTGCTTAAATCTCTCTATAAAATGCTCAGGAGCAATTTCGCCGAAGTCAGTGATATTGACAGCGTCAGAATGAGACTCCCGGTTAACGTAACGGTACAAGGCTCTAAATTCTGCGTCCTCGTCAGCAAGCTCCAGCAATGCGCTCTGTAATACATCTTGGCGGTGCACGAAGGCGAAGTAATACTCAAGGATGTTGCGCATCATGTTCGGAATGACTGTCACGGAGGTGCGACCTTCCTGCGCATCTTTGATTGTCTGCCAAAAAGACTGGTAGTCGTTTTGCACGTCGGTGGACTTCATCGGCGTGATCGAGCTGTACACCGCCTTGGTAATCCTGAACAGGGAAAACTCGTCTGACTTCCTCAGGTGCTTTAGCATTTCGTGGAAGAAGAACAGGTTGTGGGTAAGGATGAATACCTGCTTGAAACGTTCCTTAGGGCTGAGCACGCGACGATAAATCATCGAAGCGATATCGTAGATGTAGTTGTGGGAAAGGCTAGATATGGGATCGTCGATGACGATGATGCGGTGGCTTTTAAGCTTGCCGCCCTTGCCGTCCAACTCACCGTTACAGACCTCCAGAAAGTAGAGGAAGGAGATGAGGGTTTTCTCACCCTCACTGAGCGTCTTGAAAACACCCGCCTGCTGACCCGGTCGTTGGAGTCGATACCGAGGAAGCTCGCCCTCCTCCCTCACCACCGTAAAACCTTTCAGTCCAAGCATGTGGAGGGAAGCATTGATGCTATCGATGGACTGATCGATGTTCGTGATTTTTGATCTGCTGTCGTTGATGATGTCCTGATGGAGTTGTTCCTGCGCGCGAATGGCTTCCAATGCGTTGCGTTTTTCTTCCCGCTGCGATGAATAGTCGTTGTGTACCTTTCTTGCCGAGGTTATCAACGCATCGCAGTTCGAGCGAAAGTAGTTCCAGAAGCGCGTTTTGATCTGCTCCAAATGTGTTTTCTTGTCCCTTACCTTGAGGTTGATCACATCGATTTTTGCTTGCTCAATCCTTATCAGGGCATTGAGGTCTGCAAGGGCATCTGCAGTTGATGTCAGCATGATCGGGACAGATGGGCTGGCAACTTTAGCTGAGAGGCTCTGAATGTTCAGACGCAGTTTCGCTTCCAGGTTCGCGATGTGCGGTTGGAATGCAGGCAGCTGGTATTCAGTGCGACGATACTGGGACTGCAGGCGAGCTACGCCAGCTTCGTATCGGCTTTTTAGCGAAGTGAGTTGTCCAATTCGTTGCTCATACGTTTTATCGAAAACCCTTCTGACTTCATCATAAAACTGGACAGGCAGTTGTTGCTGGCAAAAGGGACAGCGCTCCTCCCCTTTGGGTACAAAACCCAAGGCTTGCTTGACCCAATCGGAGTTGCCTAATTCGCTTATCAGGGCCGACAAATACGAGTCACCTGACCCGGTAATGGTCTCCATGAGTAAGACGTGGCCTTCTATTTCACCCTCAGCAAAGCTCAGTACGGGTATCCCCGGCAGCACAGCATCACTGGCTAGTTGCAGTTGCTCAGCCTCTGCCGTGAGTGACTCATATGTATCGGAAGTCGGAACCAGATTGAGCGCGACCACTTTCTCTGTCAGTTTTTCCTTGGTGTTCAGGGAGGCAAAACAGTACTTCAAGGGCGCGTTGTCAAAAGTCTTTTTCAATGCCCAGATGCGGTCTTGTAATTCACCCTTGTTGACCTTCTGAGCCTCACCAAGCGAATTTCCTGACACCACCACAGCCTGGCGTTCTTCTGTGAGCTTCTTGAGTGCAGACTCGGCAGCTTCTAGGGCCTTCCCTGCTTCGATGTTGCCTTCGTTCAGTGTAAAAACGCCTGGTTGAGAGCTAGCGTGAAAATTGCTTTCCGTAAAGATGTGGTTGTATACCAGCACCTCACGTTCTGCATCTGAAGGCAATGCGCTGCATTGGTGGTAGACCAGATCTGCAGGATCTTGGAGGTAGTTACCAATGGTGGTCTTACCAGTGCCGTTGTGTCCGTAGAACACATTGACTTTCGTCAACGGGCCAATGGTTGAGTTCTTGTCAGGTGAATAGCTCGACACACCTCGTAGGATGATGTTTTTTATCATGACGCTATCCTTGGCTTTGGGATATCCAAAAGCCATCGTATTCCCGCCGCCAGCTGTTGGAAAGCACCGTCACCTATCCTGGTCGGGAGCTCACTCCTGCCGCTGATCACACTCACGGATGCGGAATAATATGGACGCCAATAAATCGCTTGATCGACAGCTTCCCCATGTCCCTGGCTTTCTGTTTTTTATCCCCGTGTCCACCCTGATCACACTGGTGTACGGGACTACGGCGCTTGAAAGCACCTATGAAAACTCAGACCTAAAAAAGCCGGAATGGCCCAGTTGGAAGAGCCTGGACAAATGGTTTCTCTCCTCGGACGCACAGCCTCCCGTGAGACCTTCGAGCATTGCGTCTATCAACTCGATGATAGAGGACAACGCGGCGCTTGATCTCCCGGCCGACGCGGACGCTCTTTGGCAATCAGAGCATGAATGGAAAGGCCTTCTTCACGCACAGCTTCTACGAGATCCACGATCAAATGCTTATTGGAGGACTTGGATAGAGCTCGATAGAAAGTTCGGATGCGAGCTACTTCCGGCCTGCATTACCACTGGCGAGAAGGTTCGCACGGTCGTTTTCTCCAGGTTGACTCGGGAGCTGGGGTGCTTGGGTAGCGTATCCAGGATGTCGGCTTACGATTGGAGAAATAAGGAGCCGGGTCTGCTCGACTCACCTTTGTTTGAGCACAACAGAATCGCTGACATGTTTGCCGTCGTTATCCGATTCTGTGCATGGGTAGTCGCGGAAATCAGCGTGCGGGACTGGGCGGCCGTTATTGACGCCGGGCTATCAAACGAAATTCTACTGAAGAATCTAGTGCCTCAGTTTAATGAGCAATCAGGCCATTGGAGCCGCCCCATTGCCGAGCAGTTGCGTGGCTTAGCGCAGGACAGCGGCTTTAGTAGTAACGGGAGGGCGAGCGCGTTTTTGGGGGAGGTTTTAGCCGGCCGCTATCTAGACATTTCCGATAAGCAACGGACGCTGAGGCGTTGGGAAGAAGCGCACCCTGGCAAACCTCGCGATTCAGTGTTGGAGACTCTGCTGGAGGCTGTGCAACCCCTGCTCGATCAGCATGGCGGTCTGTGGAGCAGCGCCTCAGCACACAACAGAAAATTCAAATTTGCTTGGCTCAACGCGGTGCTGCTTCGAGAAATGATGCAGAAGGATTTGCCCTGCTGGCACATTCAGGAGGTGTTTGATACTTACGCTGACGAGTTTCGAAAGGCGCGGGCTCTCCTCGGAAAGCCACTTTCATAACGGCGGGCAGTTCGTGCCCGCCTCCCCTCGCTGATTAATTTCTAATTCGATTTTCAGTCAGTTGTTTGCTGCGATTGCCCTGGTTTTTGTCCACGGTAACATTCGTACCGGGCGTACCTTTGTTGCGATTGCTGATGTCGGCGTTGTGGTTACTTCGTTTGGGGGATTGCTTGGTCATAGGGTAACTCCTGTATGCATGGCAGCAGGCGTCGCTGATTGCGACGTTTCGAATCATCAGCGTCTGCGCTACAGGTGCACAGGACACAAAAAATAAAAAACGCCCCAACTCTCCAGTGCACGCAGCACGGAGCACGGAGCACGGAGCACGGAGCACGGACAAATGATAGCTGGGTGGACGGCGCCTACGTCACACCATCACGAAGAACACTCAATAAATTCTTCCACACTTTGGTCGGGATTCGTTACCAGGTCGTTTACGTAACCTTCTTGGGCCAATAGAAGCAGCCTGGCTTGGTCGATGTAATGGTTATAGGTTGTACTAAAATTATCGTGCCCCATCTGTTGAGTGATAGCTTGAATAGCAGCCATATCCCTCACAACGGTAGAGTCCTCAAGCAGGCCTTGCTTGAACCGCTTGATCAAAAACATTGTTGGCCACCAATGCCTGGCATCATAAAAAACCACGGACTCCCTAAATTGGCTGTTAGTAGCCATCGCGAGTTTTTTCGCCGCAAGAGTTCGATCTGAAATCATTTTAGATGTAATGGGTACTCCTTGCGCCGTCAGAAATAATATGGACGGTGGACACTTTTTTCCGTACCGCTCCTTGTACAACCTGGCACGCTCGTGATAATGCGGCTTGATATAATGCTCTTCCAAAGCTTTTAAATCGGCCAAATTGACCCGTATGGTACGGGACTTGAATCCTTTACTGAGACTTATGAGATAGGGGACAGTCGCGCCTTCTTTGACCATATTCTCATAAGGTTGGATATGGCTATTCGCCCCGTTACCTATGTATGGAAACTTGCAAAGCTCTGAGGGGCGCATAGCCGTGCCCAAGGATAATTTGAATAGCGCCGCGTATACCGGATCTGGATAACTCCGAATCAGTGTCTTGATTTCGTCATTCGTGATAAGCGAATACGACTGTTGTTGCCGTCTTTCACGATCGAGCACGGTGATATTTTTAAAATCAATGGTAACTTCTGCTTTGCGTTGAATATGACTCAACAACTGGTCACTTTTGAAATTGGCTATCCAAGTTCTGAACTGCACATCAACACATATCTCAAAATGCTCTTTCTTTAACCACGCGAAAAAATTGACTACACGTTGCGCGTCGTTGAATATGGTTTCAGACGTTGGAAAGGCTTTTTGTGTTTTAACGCGGGCGGTTTGCCTAGCCTCCTGCCAACTCTTGATATCCTCATTATCAGCAAGAGTGTGATAACTACCCACAGGTACAAGTTTGAATTTATCAAGCGTAGACAAGTAAGAATAAAAGCCGGAGAGCACGCTTGAGTATTTGTTCGACGTGGCGTTTGAGGCGCGCGTATTCTCGTACAAATACAAATTTACGTGACTAATTAAAACCCTATTCTTACCTTCATGAGCGATCAATACGTAATGAGAGACCTCCTTACCCCTAACCGTTTTGTACGAAATCAGTTCGCGTGAAATCTGGAGCATTTAATCACCCTGCTCCACTTTAAAAATAGTTACACGGCTAAAACCATCGTACACCGTAGGGTACGGCTCCTTATCGGCAGTCTTAAATTCAAATTCCGGAACATCATGAAATAAAAATTTGCGCTGAGCCTTCATAATAATATCGCTATCATTGTGCGGCGCGTAAACCTCTATCGTCGTCGCTCCTTTTAGACCGGCCACGAACACTTTCATTTCACTTCTAGAAAATAACGGAATGCACGCTACAACCCTAGGACTGGTCGCGCGCGCAAACTCACCACCTACAAACTTATCGAATCGATTTAGATATCGCTCCTGAAAAATAACCACTGGCATGGATTCTTTTCGAAGAAATTTGTTAATTTTTTCCTGCGTGCTCTGTATTGCAACTCTCTTGAGTTCAAGATAATTTTCAATATCTTGATCTTTGGCATAAAGTGCTTTCGCACCACTCAAATCGGCCTCGTACGTCAAAACAATATCAGCGATGACCTCACCCTGTTTTCTAGCATCGTTCAGGTGGACACCACTGGATACCAATGATAGCTGGTTCTTGAGCTCATCTTTCTCCCCTTTAAGAATCTCGACTTGCAGGGCCTTCTTCTTTAACTCTTCACGTAACAAATCAGAGTATTTTATGCTGAGGTCGCGATTCATTAAAGTGGTGATGTAACTCTGCTTTATCTTTTCCACCTCCGCTTGCATGCCAGAGCGAAGTTTGGTTATCGTCTCTTGTAAACTACGTATCAATTGCTGACTTTGAAAAATCACGTGCTCTGCCGGCAACGTTTCTCTTACCAAAAGCTCATCAACCGGCTTTTCACCGGTAATGTAAGGCTTCAGATGAAGGTAGTTTTTATGAAATGCCTGCCGAGATATTTTCGCTCGCTCGGACACGACCTGTATGGTCAGCCGTTCCTGAGCCCCGCCCAAATAATGATCGGTAATGATCTGCACGATCTTCGCTTCAGTGTCACTAACGGCCATATTCAACGCCTTTATTAGTAGCCATTTGGTTCAATTGTTTATGTCGCTCGTAGTCTGCCAACAGACGCTCATTGGCCTCGATTTTTTTCTCTAACTCAAAAGCGGCAGCATTGGATAGCTTTGACTGACTGGCCTTTACAGATCGGTAAAATTTAATGTTGTGCTGAAGGGATTCTTCGGACTCGCCCGTCGCTACGACGTACTGACAATAAACTTTACAGTTGGAAACATCCGGTTTTAACGGGTAAATCAAGTCAACCTTGCCTTCCAAGCAAGGAGGCATTGGCCCTTCATCGAGCGAGTCCCCTGTCAAGCAGAACGTATTGAGTACTGTACGCTGAATGAAAAATGCTCCACCCCCGTCCAGGATGTGGGAGACGTAATCCAGTACCGTCAAACGCAGCATCTTGCCTGTGAACAGTTCAGGGCGGGACAGTACGTCCGTTGCGAGCTTATCAACCGAATTCCCTGAATACCTTCCCGCTTGGATCTCCCGAACGACATTCACAAAATCGGCCGTGTAATGCTCTTTCATAGCCTCAACGATCGAAGCCACCAGGTACGGGTTGCGCGCAATGTACCTTAACGACATTTTGTAAGACTTGTGTCCAAACAACATGCGGATCAGATCAATATTGCGCTCAGAACGGTTGATGAGCATTTCTGCAATCGTTTTCCTGAACCTGTGAGGATGGATCGAATCGACACCAACCTCCGCACTGAGATTCGACGCCAAATTCTTAATCATACGGTCAACAAAATTAACTTCTTTGGGCTTACTGACTGGTTGAAACAAATATCCTTTGCGTAAGAACCCGCCAAACTCCCGAAGAGCACGGTACGAAAAAATTTGCTCCCCTAAAAAATCGGGAATGGATATTTCATCCACTTCTCCAAAGTAGTTCGGATCCGATGCGGTTTTGAACCGGGTAATACTGACATACCAAAGACCATCCGCCTTTTGGAAAACGTCATCAAACTCAATTAATGAAAGCTCACTAACACGCAGCCCTGTCATCAGGGAAAACAATATAAAAATACCATTCCGTATTTTATCCAACGCTAAGCCATATGATGCCCGCCAGAAGTAAGTGTAGTAGCCTGTAGCACTTTGAGTCCTGGAATAACCTACGACTGGTGACTCTCCGTCAATGGTTTTGCTTAAAGCTGCCTCAAACTCTTCATCAATATGCGCTCGATTTGTCGCCGAGACTCTTTCTAGTGCTCCCCACCCTTCGAGAAACTCGCGAGCTTGCTCTACCACTGGAATGGCTTTTTCAGTCCAATGAAACGCGTATGTCAGTAAAGACTTTAAGTCATCTTCAGAAAAGGGAGTCCAGCCAGTACTTTGCGATTCAATTCTCGCGTACACATCCTGCTGTCTCTCCTTAGTATTCACGTCCACAGCCTTGACCTGCAAACGATATTCTTGCGGAATCAACTTCTGCTCTGACAAGGAGATCCAAAAGTTAATATAAAAAAACAACAACCAATAGGCGCGCCCAGCCCCTTTATCTCGCGCATCGTCCAACGCAAGATTGACCATCTGAGTCGTAATCACTTGCAGGTCTTCAGGCCTGGCACTGAGATCGTTTTCGCGCAATAGAAATTGCTCAAGATAGCCATGAGATGTCGCATATGTTTGCGTCGAAATAAAACTACGAACAGTCCCAAATGGATGAAAGTTAGGGATCAGATGATAGACCATGACTTTTTTGAGATCATTACTGCCAGCCATGGCGCTATTGAACAGTACTTGAACAATAGTCTGACCGGGTCGGCGCAACAAAACCCAGCGATCCTCATGGTATTGCGCATACTGTGATACCGGAAAATCGCCCCCAGGATTCAACTTCAGCTTGGATAGCAGCCCACTGATAACCTGAACCTTGGTACCTTGAGCGACTTCGTTCAGCTCTGCGAAGTATGCCTTAGCTGCATCACGCGCTTGGCTTTCAATTTCTTCGATGAGCGCATCAAAGGATTCGTCTTTTTCTTTCATCCTTCAACCCTCATTAATCTTCGAAAAAAATACGCAAGGAACGCATGTCTACAGGTAAAAG
This sequence comes from Pseudomonas sp. NPDC086278, assembly GCF_050280905.1. Taxonomy (NCBI): domain Bacteria; kingdom Pseudomonadati; phylum Pseudomonadota; class Gammaproteobacteria; order Pseudomonadales; family Pseudomonadaceae; genus Pseudomonas; species Pseudomonas sp. NPDC086278. The sequence goes on along the minus strand of NZ_JBNNWE010000049.1, from coordinate 9,956 downwards.
CGCATCGTAATGGCGCAAGTAGCTTCGAGCGATATCCAATGCTTCCTGATCACCCCAGCTGTCCAGCACATATTGAATGATCGTCATCTCTGCAATGGCATCCGGATCGAAGTCAGGATTGCGCTCTGCATTGCGCTGCAACAGAGCTAGCCGCTCCATTAGATAGGGCAGCGAATCTTCCAAAATATAGATTTGGCTGCAAAAAAGGCACTTTTCAATCCTAGAGCAGCGCGCATCTTTTATCGGAATAACCCCTGGGTATGTTGGATTATACGAATCCATGCAAGCCCACAGCGGCTTCTCATGACCTGGAATCGTAAAGAGTCGAAACTGAGACACTTTGACTGCGTCGAAGTTATGATTAGCGAGCAAGCCTTGGAACTCACCATTGCGAAACATATCCATCAGCTCTTCTTGAGCAGCTCGCAATCTCACACGACGACGGGCCATTGCAGCTCCTGAACTGTCATAACTGACATCTGTCGTTTCGACTTCGCTATGGCCTTGCGCTAGTGCAATCAAGCTCAGAGGGTGGCCACGTTTGTTCCGGACGTATTGAATCCAGGTGACCCGCAGCCTTCCGTCAATATCCTCAGCCGACTCCAGGCGATTACCCGAATCAATAATATTTGCTGCGTTTAACAACTCTCTGACAGCGTCATTCCAGCCTGTCTGGGATGTAAGCGAAACTATTCTACCGGGGTGTTTTTCCGATACATTCAACCATCCGCGTACACCTCGAATACCCAGAAAGAGAGGGTTTGGCATCTTTGTTGGATTGGGGGCATGTGCGTCACGAGGTTGTTTACCAAGAGGTTCGGATAGAGCCTTGGCTAATTGAATCAAGTTATAACTTGAATACTTATCAGCCTTATCAGTAAATGCAGAAAATTGTTTGGGATTAAAATAAGGAAGCTTACTACTTTGCGATTTTTGCTTCTCAGAAACGATGAGTAGCTTTTTACTCGTAATCGAAGTGGTCAGGACGTGCTGATGGTTATCCTTGTTTAAAGCCAAAACCGTTTCTTTGTTCCAACCTGTTTGCAGCGTTAAAAAAATGGCAATCGCCACTTGATCGGTCAGTGTCGGATAGTAGAGGCCCAAGAGCTCTTCAAACTCGATGGAGTCGGGCGAATATCGTCTGAGTAATCCTCCTTCTCGACACACCGAATACACAAAATCCATTGGCTCCCGGCCGGTAGAGCTCAAGGTTTTGTTCAGCGCATCGTCGTAACGCGCAGTAAAATACTTAAGTGGTACGTAAAACGGATGGCCGTACTGCAGCAATGTCGCCAACGCTCGCACAGGATCAATTGTCCAAGCGATTGGGCGATGGGCGACTTTAGTGCGCTCCTGATTCGTGTTCTTTTCGGTGGGAGGTTCAGCAAGCTCCCTGCAAAACTCTCGCACCTCATACTTTTCGTAAGGCACGCCTTGCTCGACCGTCTTTCTGAATTCGAGCTTGACCCGTAGCTTGTCGATGTAGTCTTTCAAAAACGCCGTCAACTGCTCGTAAGCCGGCTCGCTCAATGGTTCTCTTGGAACTGACGCGGGGGCTGCAATGAGCGGCAATGTCAGCAGCGGCATGCCATCATTGAAGGATTTAGCCGTATTGACCAACGCGCCTTTTAGACGAACCGCAAGATCAGTAGAGAGGTTGTTGCGTTGGAGGTATTGTTCAAACGAACGGTATTCCTCTGCTCCCATCCGCTCAAACGAAACAATATGCAATTCCGGATGACTTTGACCGCTGTGCTCGACGACGAAATCAAGAAACCGATTGATTGCCGTCCTGATGCCGTAGCCCTTGGAATATGATCGCTCGGGAGCATACTTCGTGAATACGTAGTGAAATCCAGCACAGAGGTGATTGGAGAACGAAAACAGCGCGTGTTCCAGATAGCTACAAGGGATCGAGGTGCCATCTAACGAAGTCACGGCAGTGATTTCATGGTTCATCTGCAGATAACGCATCAGAGCCGCCTCAGCCGATTCTATTCAATAACGCCTGCACTGCCAGGCTTACCTGAGCGATCACGTCCTCAAGAGGCTGTGAGGAGTCCACAACCGTAAAATTCTCTGGACTCTCTTGGGCTTGAACAAGAAATCCGTCTCGTGCCCGCACCAAGAAATCGAGTTTTTCCTGTTCCATACGGTCAAGCCCCTCTCCCCTCGAAGTGACTCGTGCCATGCCAATAACAGGGTCGACGTCCAGGATGATGTTCAGATCAGGAGAAAATCCGTCCAACGCCAGATCGTTGATCGTGCGCACCAGATCAAGGGGGATGCCACGACCATAGTGCTGGAACGCAATGGTGGCTGGAGTGAAGCGATCACAGACGACGATCGTCCCCGCTTCGATCGCAGGACAGATCTTCTCTTTGAGGTGCTGCGCGCGGGCAGCTGCGAACAGCATCAGTTCGGTGGTTGGACAAAGCTCTGGGGTCTCGGGACTAAGCACCACTTCCCGAATTTTTTCGCCGATCGGGGTACCGCCGGGTTCGCGGGTAACTAAAACCTTTTTCCCGGCTGCCAACAACTGTTTCTCGATCTCTCGGATGACGGTGGTCTTACCTGCGCCATTGTTCCCGTCACACACGATCATGCAGCCCTTGCCCATCACACCACTCCCCATCAGCTTTTGGGTACTTTTCTTAGTACTCCTAATGGTTTACATATTGGAAGGGAGCGATGTAACTGTCAAGGTTGACATGAAGGCTAATAGCGATGTAAGGCGCCTTCCGGGCCTTCCAGAGTAATAAACAAGCCAGTCACAGGCAGTCCTTAATCAGAGTCATTGCGGGCTTTGCGGCGTGGTTGTTTGCGGTGCGGGCGCGGATTCTTGCGGCGCTACCGGTACCGGTGATGCCTCTTCGGGCGCCGTATCAGGCGAAGCCGCCGGAATCGCTTCACCGGACGGCGCCGCCTCGGGTGCCGTCGCAGGCGCGGGGCTGGACCGGTAGTCGGCGCGGCGCTTGAGCTGGAACTCACGCACGGCGGTGTTGTGCGCGTCCAGATCATCCGAGAACACGTGGCTGCCATCACCGCGCGCAACAAAATACAGACTGTTGCCGGCCACGGGGTTCAATGCCGCATGAATCGCTTCGCGACCAACCATGGCAATCGGGGTCGGCGGCAATCCGGAAATGACGTAGGTGTTGTAAGGCGTCGCTTCCTTGAGGTGGGCGCGAGTCAACTTGCCGCTGTACCGATCGCCCAAACCGTAGATCACGGTCGGATCGGTCTGCAGCAGCATGCCGATCGCCATTCGCCGAACAAAAACGCCGGCGATCTGCCCGCGCTCTTGCGGCACGCCGGTTTCCTTTTCCACCAGCGAGGCCATGATCAGCGCCTGATAGGGGTCGGTGTACGGCGCGTCGGCAGCGCGTTGCTCCCATTCCTTGGCAAGCACCTCGTCGAGGCGCTCGTAGGCTTTTTTCAGCAGCTCGACATCGGACATGCCACGCACGTAGCGGTAGGTGTCAGGGAAGAATCGCCCTTCCGGGAATACGCCGGCGTGACCAAGTTTGTCCATCACTTCGCTGTCGCTCAAACCGCTCAGGGTCTGGTCAAGTTTTTCAGCCTTGGCCAACGCTGCGCGGACTTGATGGAAATTCCAGCCCTCGACCAACGTCAGGCTGTACTGAACCATTTCCCCGCGCTTCCACAGCTCGATCAAGCCTTCGACCGTCATGCCCGGTTGCATGCGGTACTCGCCGCTGTGCAGCGGTTGTTTGGGGAGATTGAAACGCCAATATACCCGCAGCCAGAACGCATCCTTGATGACGCCATCGGCTTCGAGTCGATAAAAAGTGCGGGTGGGTGTCGTGCCTTTGGGCACGTCCAGCAAGGCTTCCTGGGTGATGTTCAGCGGCTGTTCCAGCGCCGAATGGATTTTCCAGGCAGAAGCGCCTAACAGCAGGCCTGCCAGAACCAGCCCGGTTTCCAGCAGCAGCAAGAATTTACGTCTCACGTATCAAGCATCCAATAGCGCACGAGCAATGGTTTGGAGTTTACGGGTGAGCGGCCCAACCGGCCAGCTCAGCGCAGCATAGGCGCGCACCGGCCAAATGCCATACACGCTGTTGCAGACAAAGACTTCATCAGCCCATTGCAGCTGATCGAGGGTGATGTCGGTGATTTGTGTGGGGATCGCCAATGACTCGGCTTGAAACAATAATTCGGCGCGCATCACGCCAGCCACGCCGCAGCGTTTCAGATCGGCGGTGATCAGCACCCCATCACGCACCAGGAACAGATTGCTGAAGACGCCTTCGATCACGCGACCAGCCTGATCGAGCATCAAGCCTTCGGCATGCTCGGTGTCGTGCCATTCGGCGCGGGCGATCACTTGCTCCAGGCGGTTCAGGTGTTTGAGCCCGGCCAGCATAGGTTGGCGTGAAAGTCGTGTGGCGCAGGGAAACAGTCGGATGCCCTGCTCGCCATGCACGGCGGGATAAGCGACAGGAGGATTGCCTTGCAGAATGCGCCGGCCTGTCGCTGAAGGATCGGCGGCATAACCGCGCAAACCATCGCCACGCGTGACGATGAGTTTCAGCACGCCTTCACCGAGCGCTGTGGCGTAGGCCAGCAATTCGCTGCGGATCAGTTCGTGGTCGGAAGCAATCGCAAGGCGCGTGCAGCCTTGCGCCAAACGCAGCAGATGCCGATCCAGCAACAGCGGCTGGCCGTCCCGCACGGCGATGGTCTCGAACAGCCCATCACCGTAAGCCAGGCCGCGATCCTTCAGCGACAGAGTGTCAGCCGGCTGACCGTCGACCCAGCTGTCCATCAGTCGGCAAACCGGCGGAACACCAGCGAGCCATTGGTGCCACCGAACCCGAAGGAGTTGGAGAGCACCACATCGATGTCCATGTTACGCGCCGTATGCGGCACGAAATCGAGGTCGCAGCCTTCGTCCGGCTCATCGAGGTTGATGGTTGGCGGCGCCACCTGGCTGTTGATCGCCAGCACGCTGAAGATCGCCTCGACCGCGCCGGCGGCACCCAGCAGGTGACCCGTCATGGACTTGGTCGAACTGACCGCCAGTTTGTAGGCGTGATCGCCAAACACCGATTTGATCGCGCAGGCTTCGGCGAGGTCGCCGGCCGAGGTCGAAGTGCCGTGGGCGTTGACGTACTGAACCTGATCGACGTTGACCTTGGCGTCACGCAGGGCGTTGGTGATGCAACGTGCGGCACCGGCGCCATCGGCGGGAGGCGACGTCATGTGGTACGCATCGCCACTGGTGCCGAAACCGATCAGCTCGGCATAAATGGTCGCGCCACGAGCCTTGGCGTGCTCCAGCTCTTCCAGCACCAGCGCACCGGCACCGTCGGACAATACAAAGCCATCACGACCCTTGTCCCAGGGACGGCTGGCGCGGGTCGGTTCGTCGTTGCGGGTCGACAGCGCACGAGAGGCACCGAAGCCACCCATGCCCAGACCGCACGCCGCCATCTCGGCGCCACCGGCAATCATCACGTCGGCTTCGTCGTACATGATGTTGCGAGCCGCCATGCCAATGCAGTGCGTACCGGTGGTACATGCAGTGGCGATGGCGTAGTTAGGTCCCTGTGCGCCCAAGTGGATGGACAGGAAACCGGAAATCATATTGATGATCGAGCCAGGCACGAAAAACGGAGAGATCCGCCGTGGGCCGGAATCATGCAAGGTGCGGCTGGTTTCTTCGATATTGGTCAAACCACCAATACCCGAACCCATGGCCACGCCGATGCGCTCGCGGTTGGCGTCAGTGACTTCCAGACCTGCGTTGCGCACCGCCTGAAACCCTGCGGCCAGACCGTACTGAATGAACAGGTCGAGCTTGCGCGCTTCCTTGACTGACAGGTATTCCTCGACATTGAAGCCCTTCACCGAGCCGCCAAAGCGGGTGGAGTAGGCAGAAAGGTCAGTGTGCTCGATCAGACCAATGCCACTGCGGCCAGCCAGAATGCCCTGCCAACTGCTCGGCACATCCGTGCCCAGTGGCGACAACATACCCATACCGGTGACTACGACGCGTCTACGCGACACAGCACTCTCCTTTTTCAAATGACGACTTTTGCATCAGGCCTAAAGAAAAAACCGCACGCCGTGATAGCAGTGCGGTTTTTCCATGACAGCAAGCAACGTTTACAAGCTATTAACCCTGATGGTTAGTAACGTAATCGATTGCGGCTTGTACAGTAGTGATCTTCTCAGCTTCTTCGTCAGGGATTTCGGTCTCGAATTCCTCTTCCAGAGCCATCACCAGCTCAACGGTGTCAAGGGAGTCGGCACCCAGGTCTTCAACGAAGGAAGCAGTGTTGACCACTTCTTCTTCTTTAACGCCCAGTTGCTCAGCAACGATTTTCTTGACGCGCAATTCGATGGTGCTCATACCTTGTTTTCACTCCTAATGGATAAATTCAGGCAGCTGGCCAGTGGGTAAGTGTATAGAAAGACTTTTCAGCTTTTCAACTGAAAGCTTCACTCCTCAAACCCGACAGCCCTCTGCCTATAAATAGATTGCAGCTTTATAACGGATTTTAGACAGCTCGTATGACATTTTTTTGAAGCAGTCCGTCACATTTAACTCATGTACATCCCGCCGTTCACCGGGATTGTAGCCCCAGTAACGTAAGCCGCACCGTCGGATGCAAGAAAAGCGACCACAGACGCGATCTCTTGAGCTTGCCCCAGACGACCCAGCGGAATCTGCGTCTGCAAGGCTTCACGCTGTGCCTCAGGCAGCTCGCGGGTCATATCGGTGTCGATGAACCCTGGGGCCACCGAGTTTACCGTAATCGAACGCGAACCGACTTCACGCGCCAGCGCACGGCTGAAACCTTCCAGACCGGCCTTGGCGGCTGCGTAGTTTACTTGGCCTGCGTTGCCCATGGCACCCACAACCGAGCCAATACTGATAATTCGTCCCCAACGGGCCTTGGTCATGCCGCGCAAAACACCCTTGGACAGGCGGAACAGACTGTTCAAATTGGTATCGACGACGTCATGCCATTCGTCATCTTTCATGCGCATCATCAAGTTATCGCGGGTGATACCGGCGTTATTGACCAGGATCGCCGGCGCACCGAACTGAGCCGCGATGCTCGCCAGCACCGCCGCGACGGATTCATCGCTGGTGACGTTGAGCTCAAGGCCAGTGCCCTGGATACCGTTTTCTTTCAGGGTCGCAGCGATGCGCTCGGCTCCGGAAGCAGAGGTCGCGGTGCCAATCACGATGGCGCCCTGACGACCCAGCTCAAGGGCGATGGCCTGGCCGATACCACGGCTTGCGCCGGTGACCAGTGCAACTTTACCTTGCAGACTCATGCAAGTTTCTCCTGATTCAGGCCAGCGCTGCACGAGCGGCAGCGAAAGCGTCTGGGGTATTGAGGTTGGATGTCGACACGCCTTCGGCGCAGCGTTTGTTCAGGCCGGCCAGCACTTTGCCAGGGCCGCATTCGACCAATTCGGTCGCACCCTTGGCCGCCAATGCCTGGACCGATTCAACCCAGCGCACAGGCTTGTAGAGCTGCTCAAGCAGATCGCGTTTGAGGGTTTGCAGATCGGCCGGCACGCTGGCGCTGACGTTCTGCACCACCGGGATTTGCGGAGCCTGCCAGTCGATGGCGGCAATCGACTCGGCGAAACGCTCGGCGGCCGGACGCATCAGCTCACAGTGCGACGGCACGCTGACGGGCAATGGCATGGCGCGTTTGGCGCCACGGGCCTTGCAGCCTTCAATGGCGCGTTCGACCGCGTCCTTGGCACCCGCGATAACTACTTGGCCCGGGGAGTTGAAGTTCACCGCGCTGACCACTTCGCCGTGCGCCGCTTCAGCGCAGGCTGCCAGCACGTCAGCATCGTCCAGACCGAGGATCGCGGCCATGCCGCCCTGCCCGGCCGGAACGGCTTCCTGCATCAACTGGCCACGACGCTCGACCAGTTTCACCGCATCACCCAGGCTCAGGCTGCCCGCCGCGACCAAGGCGCTGTATTCGCCCAGGCTGTGGCCGGCGACATAAGCCGGGCGCGCACCGCCTTCTGCCAGCCACAGACGCCACAAGGCGATCGAGGCGGTCAGAATGGCCGGTTGGGTTTTATCGGTTTGATTGAGTTGCTCTACCGGCCCTTGCTGGGTCAGCGCCCACAGGTCGTAACCCAGAGCATCGGAAGCTTCTTTGAAAGTGTCGAGGACAACCGGATGTTGCGCGCCCAACTCGGCCAGCATGCCGAGGGACTGCGAACCCTGTCCCGGAAAGACGAATGCGAGGGAAGCAGACATGTAACAAGCCCCTAATGATCTTGTCGTCGGAGAAATGACGTCCCGCTTGGGGGACTCAAGAAACTGACAGTTGGATGGCCAATTGAACTGAGCGGTCACATTTAAGCATTGTCCGACGAAAACGCCTAAAGCAACAATTCCTCCAGACGACCGCGAATCCGCTCCGGGAGATTTTCCTGAATCTCGATCACGGCACGCTGAATGGCGCTCTGAAACCCCTGAACCCCGGCCGAACCGTGACTTTTCACCACAATCCCCTGCAAGCCGAGGAAACTCGCGCCGTTATGTCGCGCAGGTGCCAAATCGGCCTGAAGACGCTTCATCAACGGCAGCGCCAACGCACCGACCATTTTCGACGCGAGGTTTTTCCTGAACAAGGCCTCGATACGCCCGGCAATCATGGTCGCCAGACCTTCACTGGACTTGAGCAGGATATTGCCGACAAAACCGTCACACACCACCACATCCGCTTCGCCCCGGTACAGACCGTCACCTTCGACAAAACCGATGTAGTTGATGCCGCGAGCGGCTTGCAGCAAGGTGGCCGCCAGCTTGACCTGCTGATTGCCCTTGATGTCTTCGGTGCCGATGTTCAGCAAGGCAACCCGCGGGCGAACGATGCCCAGGGTTTGCGCCGCGACCGAACCCATCACCGCAAACTGCAGCAAATGTTCGGCACTGCAATCGACGTTGGCCCCCAGGTCGAGCAACTGGCAATAACCCTTTTGCGTCGGAATCGCCGCCACCATCGCCGGACGATCAATGCCCGGCAAAGTCTTTAGCACATACCGCGACAACGCCATCAGTGCGCCGGTGTTGCCAGCACTGACACAGGCCTGAACCTTGCCGTCACGCAACAATTCAAGCGCCACGCGCATCGACGAGTCGGGCTTGCCGCGCAATGCCTGCGCAGGTTTCTCGTCCATGGTGATGATTTCAGACGCTGGGGTAATCGACAGGCGCGAGCGATCCATAGCCGATTGGCCAGAGAGCAATTCTTCAAGGAGGGCAGGTTGACCGACGAGGGTCAGGTGCAGCGAGGGTGTAGCCAACAGGCAAGCAAGGCTGGCCTGAACAATGCTGCGGGGACCGAAGTCCCCGCCCATTGCGTCAATCGCGATGACTTGAGCAGACAAGTGATTACTCGTCAGCGCCCTTGTCGATCACTTTACGGCCACGGTATACGCCTTCTGGCGATACGTGGTGACGCAGGTGAATTTCACCGGTGGTTTTTTCTACAGACAGAGTGCTTGCCGTCAGGGCGTCGTGCGAACGACGCATGTCACGGGCAGAGCGGGATTTTTTGTTCTGCTGAACAGCCATAATTGATTAACTCCTAAACGTTTGGGTCACGCTTTAACTGCGCCAATACACTGAACGGGTTGGACCGCGTTGACTCGTCCTCGCTCGGTTCGGGCTCATCGAGACCCGCCGGCTGCTGGCATTCTTCCGGATGATGAGCAGGCACAATGGGCAAGGCGAGCAGAAGCTCCTCCTCGATCAGTGACTGCAGATCCAATGGATCTTCGCCCAGTTCCAGCACGTCATAACCTTTCGGCAACGACTGGGTATTCGCACCCTCCTTCACCACAGCATAACTGCACCCGCGATTGACCGCGAGGTCCTTGCCCCAGTAATCCTTGACCCGTTCGAAGACGATCTGCCGGCCCGGCGTAACCGAGGT